>JAEZWE010000013.1 GCA_023420435.1 Bacteroidota bacterium | reverse complement strand
AGTATAATCTTTTGAATTTTTCTTGTAAGCACTTAAATTACTTGCTAGCATTTTGGGTGTTAAGATTCTCAAATTATTACCAAAGTCATCATCCGCAAGAATTTTGTTGTCATAATCTACATCTGTTCTTTTATAAACACGATACTGATCAATTACCGTATATAAATATTTCTTTTTTTGATTGTCGAAAACATGGGTTACCATTCCATCAGCATAAGCGTTGGTATATCCGTTGATGGTGACATTGGTGTTGAAGTTTCCTTTAAGGTAAATAAACTTCGCTTTTGTATTGTCTATAATAGACAGAGGTTCAAGATTTTTAACACGATCATTTAATTTTAAAATTTCTTTATTTAAATCATTATTCGTAATCTCACCTATTTTATAATTTTCATAATAAAGAATATACTTTTCTTGAAATGGTTTTAGCTGATCAACATTAATTTTCCCATCAATATCAGATTCTGTTATTATTTTACCGGAAACATCATAAATAAAAACTTGTGGTAATGGAGAACCTGAATTTGATGAAACGAACTGTATGGTTTGTGACAAAAAGAAATTCGAAAAAAAAAGAAGAAGAATTAATGACAAAAAATTTTTCATAAAAAAAGACTGATTAGATTTTCCTAATCAGTCTTTTAAAAATTTTATTTGTTACAGTCCTAGAAAGGATATTCGTAGATTTTAGATTCGTGTACGAATGGGTTTCCTTCAGGGATAAGTTTCATTTTGCTTAATGTTGTCATTACTGTAAAGATAAACAATCCGGAAACAAATAATACAGCTCCAACAGTCAACAATAACACTTCAGGCGTGTTCCAATAAGGACCAACAGTTCCCGGCATCACAAAATTGAAGAAATCCAAAATATGACCTAAGAAAACAACGACTGCCATTGCAGTAACTACTTTGTAATTTCTTTTGATACTTGAACTTACCAAAACCAAAAGTGGAATAAGGAAGTTAATGATTAACATTGGAAGGAAAGTTGGCGAATAATATTCAAAACGACCAAAGAAATAATTTACTTCTTCCGGAACGTTTGCATACCAATACAACATAAATTGTGCAAACCAAGTATATGTCCAAAGCATTGAAGTGGCAAAAAGGAATTTTCCTAAATCATGAAGATGATTATCATTAAACTGTGGTAAAAAACCGTTCTTTTTTAAATAAACTGAAATTAAAATAATTACCGCAATAGCACTGGCTAAAGTAGAAACCATTGAATTCCAGATATACATCGTAGAATACCAGTGTGGATCAATAGACATCAACCAATCCCAAGCCCAAGCTGCAGAACAGAAACCGAAAAATACAATATAACCAACAGCCCATCTGTAAAGGATTTGATAATCATGTGCGTTTTTAGTTTCATCCACTTTTTTAGATTGGCTTCTTAATTTCCAAGCAAAGAAAGATGCACCAACAACATAAAGAACCGTTCTAAAGGCATAAAAAGGAATATTTAGAAATTTTCTTTTTTCGAAAATAATTGGATCAAAGTGTCCGGATTTTGGATCGGTTAATTCCGGATCCATCCAGTGGAAAAGATGACCATTATGCGTAATATTCAAAATCATAATGATAATCAAAATAGCACCACCCCAAGGAATATATCCTCCAATAGCTTCCATAACTCTGGTGATAATAATAGACCATCCTGCATGAGCCGCATGTTGAATACTGTAGAAAAACATTACTGCACAACTAACTCCAAAGAAAAATACGGCTACCAAATGAATAGCCGCTAAAGGCTGATTATGAACTTGGTGTTTCGCGTGTTCTAAATGCGCAGCATGATCTTGAGGACCATGAGTTTGCGCAGAGTTCATAGGCGTTACATGCTTTTGACCTGGCAAATGAACTGATTCCATCATATGTTCGATCTTGGCATCATCAATTCCATGATTCATAAAGTATCCCGCAGCAAAAAGAACTAATCCTGCAACGAGGAGTATAATAGATACTAATCTTAATTTTGGTGAAAAACTATACATTTTTAATTCTTTTTTTTATTTAGTGGCAGTAGAATCTGTTTTTGTTGTCGTTTCAGTAGCAGCCGGAACAACTCCACCTTTAAACGCATTCATCACATACATGGCTACTCTCCAACGATCACCAGGTTGCAATTGTCCTGCATAAGAACCCATAGCATTTCTACCATAGGTTAAAACATAATGAACAGAACCCACGGTAATTTCACGATCCGAATATTTCGGAACGCCTGAATAAGCTCCGCTTACAACAATTGATCCTTGTCCATCTCCTCCAATTCCGTGACAAGCTGCACAAGTTTTTTCGTAAAGGATTTTACCTCTTTCTAAATCTTTGGCGGCTTTTGCTGGATTCAAAGGATTTGCTTCCGATTTTGAAGCTTCATATCCCGCATTATATTGATCTGGTGTCAAGGATTTCATTGAATTCTCATCGATCACACCGTCTTTATTCTGTGCAACAGTTCCATCAACAGGAGCAAGTCCGGTAGCGCCATTTTGTTTTACAAAGGCTGGAATTTCATTATCATGATCAGAATAAGCATCTTCCGCTTTTTGAAGTGGATCGTAAGCTACAGGAAAATACATATCCGGAAAATAAACCAAAGGTGGATTATCTTTTGGACCGCAAGAATTCAGTAAAACTGCTGTGAAACCGAAGATGGCTGAAAATTTTAAAATAGTATTCTTCATGTTAAGCATCTTTAATGGTTATTTCTTCAACACCTGTATCAATAAGGATTTGCTTAATCTGGTTTATTTCTTCATCATTGGATGGTTTAAACTCCATCATAAACTTATCATCAGTTGTTCTTGGATCAGGGTTTTGAGCCGGTGCTCCAGGATACATTTTATTTCTAATTAAAAAAGTAAGAGACATCATGTGTGCCGCGCAAAAAACCATTAATTCAAACATAGGAACTACAAAAGCAGGCATATTGTGTCCCCATTGGAAAGCTGGTTTTCCACCAATATTTTGTGGCCAGTCGTGGTTCATCATATACCAAGTCGTCAAAGCTCCAATAGTTACTCCGTATACAGCATAGATAAAAGCAGCGTCAGAAATTCTTGTTTTTCTCAGCTTTAATGCTTTATCCAATCCGTGAACAGGGAAAGGAGTATAAACTTCGTTAATATTTATTCCTTTATCCATGAGTAATTTTACGCCAGACATCAAATCATCATCATCAGCGTAAATTCCGTAAATTGTTTTAGTGGTGCTCATCTCCTTCTTTTGCTTTATAAGTTTCACCTGAGATTTTCAAAATAGACTTCAATTCTGCCTGTGCAATTACAGGGAATGTTCTTGCGTACAATAGGAATAATACAGAGAAGAATCCTATGGTTCCTAAATAAACTCCTACGTCAATAATCGTTGGTTTGAACATCGTCCAAGATCCTGGAAGATAATCTCTCGAAAGATTGATCACAATGATATCAAAACGCTCGAACCACATACCAATGTTAATGATTAATGCAAGAATAAATGTTGCAATAATATTGGTTCTAATTTTTTTGAACCAGAATAATGCTGGGAACACCAAGTTACAAAAGATTAATGCATAAAATGCCCACCAATAAGGTCCAGTTGCTGCACCATGAGTAAGATAGGCAAAATCTTCAAAACGGCTTCCGGAATACCAGGCAATAAAATATTCACAAGCATAGGCTACGGTTACCATTCCACCTGTTACCACGATTACAATATTCATTATTTCGATGTGGTACATTGTGATGTAATCTTCCAAATCACACACTTTTCTTGCTACCAAAAGAAGCGTTTGTACCATTGCGAATCCTGAAAAAATTGCTCCAGCAACAAAATAAGGAGGATAAATAGTTGAATGCCATCCTTTTATTACTGAAGTAGCAAAGTCAAAAGATACGGTAGTGTGAACAGAGAATACAAGTGGTGTTGCTAAACCTGCTAAAACCAAAGATAATTCTTCAAATCTTTGCCAATGTTTTGCTTTTCCTCCCCAACCAAATGCTAAAAAAGTATATATTTTTTTTGTCCATGGAGTTTTTGCACGGTCTCTGATCATAGCAAAATCGGGAATTAAACCCATAAACCAGAAAACGGTAGATACAGAAAAATAAGTAGAAATGGCAAATACATCCCAAAGTAATGGTGAGTTGAAATTCCCCCAAAGAGAACCAAATTGGTTTGGCAAAGGAAAAACCCAATAACCAACCCAAACTCTACCCATGTGAATTACTGGGAAAATTGCCGCCTGAACAACAGCGAATATCGTCATTGCTTCTGCAGATCGGTTTACAGACATTCTCCATCTTTGTCTAAACAATAATAATACTGCAGAGATTAGAGTTCCTGCGTGACCAATACCTACCCACCACACGAAGTTGGTAATATCCCAACCCCAGTTAATGGTTCTATTAAGTCCCCAAGCTCCAATACCCGTACCGATAGTGTAAGCAATACAACCAAATCCATAAATGAAAAGAGCTAAAGCTACGTATAGTGAAATCCACCAAAGTTTTCCTGCTCTTTCCTCTATAGGTCTTGAGATATCTTCTGTGATATCATGATAGGTTTTGTGACCAATAATTAAAGGTTCCCTAATCGGGGCTTCGTAATGTGACATTTTTTACCTTATTATTATTTAAACTTCTTTTTCTTCTACTCTGTTTCTCACTTTTGTATGATAGAACACATTTGGTTTGGTTCCAATTTCTTCCAGAAGAAGGTATCTTCGGTTACTTGTAAACAATTTTCTAACATGAGAGTCTTTGTTGTTCATATCTCCAAATTGCATTGCTCCTGTAGAACATGCTTGTGAACACGCGGTATTGAATTCGCCATCTACTACCATTCTTCCTTCTTTCTTAGCCTCAAGGATGATGTTTTGTGTCCTTTGAATACACATAGAGCATTTTTCCATAACCCCTCTAGTTCTAGTTACAACATCTGGATTTAAGACCATTCTTCCTAAATCATTATTCATGTTGAAATCGAACTTATCATTAAGGTTATAAGTAAACCAATTAAATCTTCTTACTTTATAGGGACAGTTGTTTGCACAATATCTTGTACCAATACATCTGTTATAAGCCATTTGGTTTTGTCCTTGTTTTCCGTGTGAAGTTGCTGCAACTGGACAAACTGTTTCGCAAGGCGCATGGTTACAATGCTGACACATTACTGGGTGGAAAATTACATCAGGATTAGCTGCGACTTCAGAAAGCGCTCCTTTTTTTCCTGTAAGGTAATTTCCATACATATCTGGAACATCCATTCCTTTAGCAACCGCTTCCGCAGGAAGAAGTTTTTGTTCTGCAGAATAGTAACGGTCAATTCTCAACCAGTACATATCTCTGGACATTCTTACTTCTTCTTTTCCTACTACAGGTACGTTATTTTCTGCTTGACATGCAATTATACATGCACCACAACCTGTGCAGGAATTTAAATCAACTGAAAGGTTAAAATGTGGTCCATCCGTATCATCAAAAGAATCCCAAAGGTCAATTTTCCCAGAAGGAAGTGCTCCATTAATGGTGTGATATTCTAAAGGAATATTCCATCCTTTTGGATTTCCGTTTGCATCTTGAGAAGTGTCATCAAAAGGAACATTTAAAAATTTATCTAAAGAAACTTCTTTAGCAATTTCATAACGACCCATCAAGGTATTTTGGAACTGCATTCCTGCAAATTCATGCTCTTCACCTGTTTTTTCAATTTTCACATTTGAAAGCACTAAGTTTGAACCATCAAATAAAGGATAAGCATTAACACCTGTTTCTGCAACTTTTCCTGAATTAACTTTCCCGTAACCCAATGCAAGTCCTAAAGAGCCTTCTGCTTGTCCTGGCTGGATAAAAACAGGAATACCTTTAATAACAACTCCATTTACAGTAATATTTACTTTTGAACCGTCAAGCTGCATTCTTGCATTAAGATTATTTTCAATTTCTAATCTTTCCGCATCTTTTGGAGAAATTGTTAAATAGTTATCCCAAGAAAGCCTTGTAATTGGATCTGGAAGTTCCTGTAACCAAGGGTTATTGGCTTGGGTTCCGTCTCCCATTGAAGTTTTAGTGTAAAGTACTAACTCTAACTCAGAATTTTTAAAATTATTAAGTTCTGAAACCGCTTGTACTGCATTTCCGCCACCATAGTTCATACTTCCTGATCTTTGAACAGGAGCAGCTATAATAGTTTCATTATTTTGATCTTCAGAAGATTCTTCTTTTACTGCCGTTTCTTCAGTAACACCCGTAATACCATTATAAAGTGCTTTGTTGAAAGTTGTACCTCCCAACATTGAAGCCGCATTTGCTTTTAGATATTCGTAGTAATTATTTTTAGCATTGTTTTTTCCGTTTGTCCATACCAATAAAGATTCTTCAATCTGTCTTGATTTATAAATTTTTTGGATGGTAGGTTGCATCAACGTATAAACTCCAGATTGTGGAGTCATATCTCCCCAACTTTCCAGCCAATTTGCAACAGGTATAACTGCTTTAGCCGCTTTATACATTTCATTCTTCTTATCCGCAACAGCAATGATATTTGTAACTTTGGAAAGAGAATTTTTGAATGCTTCTCCTCTGTTGGAAGAATAAATAGGGTTTACGTTGTTTGTAATTAATGCTCCAACTTGGCCAGCATTCATCCAGCTTAAGAATTCATTATACCGATTAGCATCAAATTCTTTTAATAAGTTGGATTTTCCTGTAAATGCTGAAGATCCAATTTTTTGGTTGATGAGGTGTGCTAAAACCTGAGCTGCTTTGGAACCATCTGCAAAAACTACCGCATTTGATCCTTTAGCTTGAAGTTCTTTTACAATTCCAGCCGCAATTTTATCTGAGGTTGCACCACCATTAATACCATTGTAAACTTCAATTAAAATTTTATTAACAGCACTAGGTTTTAAAGGAAATCTTGTATCTGCATTAGCTCCAGTAATAGACATATTAGATTCCACTTGAATATGTCTTAACATCTTTTCACCCGGTGTTTTAGCTACAGCATAAGAGGTTTCCAAACCTCCACCATTATAATCCCCTAAGAAATCTGCCTGAAAAGAAACCACCAATTCTGTTTTACTCAAATCGTAAACCGGCAAAGCTCTTTGACCAAAAACTTCCTGTGCTGCATCTAAAGCAGAAGTGTAAGGAAAAGCATCATAGGTTACCAATTCAGCTGTTGGATATTTCGATTTAAAATCTGCAAAAACTTTTTTGAAAGTAGGAGAAGCAAATGAATGAGAAAGCAGAACGATTCTTTTTCCTGAAGCATTAGCATCAGCCAAAGCTTTTAAAACATAATCATCAACTTTATCGAAAGTTTCATCTTTTCCATCAAGTTTTGGTTGTTTTACTTTATCGTTATCATAAAGCGAAAGAACTGCTGCTTGTGCTCTTGCATTAGTTTTACCCAATTCCTTTGCCGCAGGATTAGGCTCAATTTTTATCGGTCTTCCTTCTCTTGTTTTCACCAAAACACTCGCAAAATCGAACCCATCAAAATAGGTTGATGCATAGTAATTTGGGAGTCCAGGAATAATGCTGTGGGGTTTCACAACATAAGGAATGGTTTTAATAACTGGCGCTTCACAGGCAGCTAAAGTAACCGCCGCTGTTGAAAATCCTAATAATTTCAAGAAATCTCGTCTGGAAGTGCCATTACTATCCGTTTCAGTGGCAATCTCGTCAACCGGAATTTCGTTTTGAAACTCTTTAGCAGCCAACTTCGCATTTAAAGCCGGATCTTTGAGTTCATGGATACTTCTGAATTGTATTTTATTGGAAGCCATTTATACTTCTTGTTTTTTGTTGAATTAATAGTGACACTTACCACACTCAAGACCTCCGATTGCATCAACCGTAATCTTGCCTTCTGAAGAAGGATACTGTTTTTTAAGTTTATCGTGTAGGTTTTTAAAATAAGCCTGGTTGTAACCGTTACTCATATCTACTTCTGTTGTTCTGTGACATTCAATACACCAACCCATGGTGAAATCATTTGCCATTTGAACCACATTCATGGTATCTACTTTACCGTGACAAGCTTTACAAACCACATCAATTTTATTATCAGGATTTTTCTTATTGTGCGAACTGATAATAGCCTGTTCCCCAGCAACTACGTGTTGAGAGTGATTAAAATAAACAAAATCCGGCATATTGTGAATTCTTGTCCATTCAATAGGCTGTGTTTTTCCGGTATATTTTTGCGTAGCAGGATCCCATCCTGTTGCTGCGTAAATTTTCTGGATTTCACCATCATAAAATGCCTTGTCTTTTCCTGGCTCAAAATATTTACCGTTATATTCTGAAATATTTCTGTGGCAGTTCATACAAACATTCATAGAAGGAATTTCTGAAACTTTTCCATATTTTGCGGAAGAGTGACACAACTGACAGTCGATTTTATTATCTCCAGCGTGGATTTTATGGGAAAAATGAATAGGCTGTTCTGGTTTGTACCCTTTGTAAACACCTATCCACATCAGCCAGTTCCAAACTCCGTAAAAGGCAAAAATACCAAGAGCAGTAAGTATAATCTTACCGACCATATTGTATTTTTCGTAAAACTCACCAAAAGATTTAATTCGGGTTTCATTCAGCGCAGACAATTCCTCTGTTTGTTGCAATTTAACGAGCTGTCTAAGTTTAAGCAACAACCAAATTAATAAAGCACCAATAGCTAATAAAGAAATTAAAATAATCTTAGAACCCGCAGATTCTTTCTTTGCAGCTTCCATCGCTGCTAAAGGATCTTCGCTAGTTCCTGTAGCATCAGCAGCAGGTTCCGGAGCTGGGGGATTGGTGGTATATTCTAAGATATCTTTTACGTCTTGATCCGATAAACTCGGAAACTGCGTCATTTCAGTTTTGTTGAACTTTTCGTAAACTTCGTTTGCATATTTGTCACCTGAAGCTCGAAGTGCTTTGTTATCCTTGATCCACTTTTGGAACCAAGCTTCATCAAGATTCTGATCTTTTTTCAGACGATCAACTACGCCTCCAAGAGCAGGACCTACGAGTTGCTTGTCTAAAGCGTGACATGCTGTACAGTTTGCTTTAAAGAGCTTTTCACCATTTTTGGCGTCGCCCTGTGCATAAACAGAAGCACCAGTTGAAAGCAATAAACCTATAGCAATCAACCCTTTTTTGTAATGCTTTTTCCAACTAATCATTTATATAAGCTTGTGTTAGTAACAAAAATTCGGGAATTGAGAATTCATTCAATTCCGCAAAAATAAGACTTTTAACAGCATTTTAACAAAGCTAAAGCGATCTCCTTTGTCATTTTGGGTTAATTTATAACTGTTCTAAATAACTCGTTTTGGAATGATTTTTATTTGTGTTAGATTTGTAAAAAATTTTTTCTAATGAAAAAAATCATATCTATATTTTCGTTTTTTGTGTGTGTTTTTACCTACCACATTCAAGCACAATTAGTTGTAAAAAACGACACTCTTTCCGGAACTCCATTCACTTTTACTATGGATAATAAAATTAGTGATGCTTTAGATGCACTGGAAGAAAATTGCAACCGTGTAACAAAGTCGGGAAATAATAATTCCACCAAAACACCCTCCAGAATTTTAGTGCCAAGCCGTGAACTTACTACGGCTGAAATTTGCCGACAAAATCCGAGAATTTTGGGTTATAAAATTCAAGTAAACGTTGTAAAAAGCAATGAAGAAGCCAATGAAGTAAAAGCTTATTTCAGAAGAAGATTTCCAAATTTAAAAGTGGAAATTGATGCTTCTTTAAGACCCAATTATAAAGTTTTAGCAGGAAGTTATTTCAGTAAGCAAAGCGCTTCCGGCGATCTCTCCAAAATCCGACAGTTCTTTAAATCTGCCACACCTGTTCAATACCGGGTGTTCTGTGTAGAAGCAAAATAAAAAAAAAAGACGCTCAAATTTGAGCGTTTTTTTTATTGATAATACACTTCTAAAAATTCATAAAATTCCATTAGTCGGTAAAAATTATTGATTCCTAAATAAATGAAGAGTAACGAAATAAATACCGTAAGCAGAGATAGAACTTTGGGAGATTTTCGGTAACTAAACAAAAGCCAACCTAAAAACAATGGCACCACAAAGATGAAATGACCTCCATAAATATACGAGGTATGAAGCCCAAATTTAAAAACACAATGGATGAAAATATCCACCGAAAAAGATAAAATCAAAAACTGTACAAGTTTATTTTTATAGTTCTTAGCACAAGACCAAATCATTAAAAACAAAACTGTTCCTACAAATAAATAAGAAAAATAAGATTGATAAACATCCATAAAAATCGCTTTATAATCAAAGCCTTTTTTATTGTGATAATCACGGATTACAAAGCCTGGAAAAAGCATATTTCCACCGAAAAACCAAGAGGTAATCATATCCCAAATCGGCGTTACTTTTGGTTTTGAAAATTTCTCGTACTGTTCACTGGTTTTATTAAAAATATATTTCCAGTCGAAGTTCATTCGGTAAAGAAAAAGTAACAAAAAAACTACAAAGGAAAACAGAATTCTTAAAACTGCGTTTCCTACTTTTTTCCAGCTTTTGAATAAATCTTTTTCAAATAAAACAGGAAGATAAATTTTTACAATATTGGTAATCGTTAATCCACCCACAGAAATTCCCGCAAAAGTAAGCGCAGACATTGAAATTTTTTCATTTTTTTTAAGTTTCAACGCTGCATAATAATTGAAAAGCACTAAAAAAAACAAGGTATAAGTATAGGTTTCAGGAGTTAAAGATAGCAAAATTGAAGTTGAAAACAGTGAGAAAAACACAACGAGGAGCAAATTCAAAAACAGAGGTAAACCTATAATATTTCTCAAATATTTAAAAATTTGCAAAACAGATAAACTTACGGTTAACGCGCTTATTAGCGACAATGCCAGTCTAAAATTTACGTCTTTTTTACCTCCGGAAAAAAACAGAGCCGTTTCTCTAATCCATGTAAAAAAATAATTTGCCAAAGGATGCCTTTCAAAACCACCTCCCGTCATCACAATGGCTCTGTTATCAAAGCTGAAATAAGCATCCCACGGAATTCTGTCATCGAAAACAATACGGTAATTTGTGGAGACCAACCAAGCTATACTTCCGTAAAAAATTAAAAAAAATAAAAAGAGAAACAGTTCTGTCCATGATGATGGAAAAAGCGTTTTCAGAAAATTGTAAAATTTAGTTTTCAAATTCAAAAGTTTGCGGCAAAAATAAGAAAAAGCTTTGTTGGATTATTAAGAACTGCACGAAAGCATGCTGCATCCTGCAATGCCGTTGTATTTTTCGGGTCTTTTTACAGAAAATTCCGGAAAAACTTCCTGATACGGGTTTTCCAGTGCTGTTAAAAGTTTTTCTAAAAGGTTTCTTTTTCCGTTTTCAAGTTCTTCAATACATTCAAAAAGAAGGTAGTTTCTAAGAATGAATTTCGGATTATTTTGTTTCATTAGTCGCAGAGATTCTTCTTTTGAAATTTTATTTTTTGAAATTCTTTTTTTGAAATTTTCAAAAAATCCTTCAAATTTCAGTTTGTTTTCTGGAGTAATTGGATCATAAGAAATGGCTTCTAAAATTTTTGAGAATTCAAATTTTTCCTCATTTTGAATAAAATTTTCGAGAGATTGGAAAAACAGAGTATAATCTAAATTTAACTTATGCATTAAAGTTTGTACTTCCATAAAAAATTCTTGATCAGAAGGCAAAACCTCATCAAACCCAAACTTCGAAGCGAACATTTTATCGTGTTTATCCCAGAAAATTTCGTTGTAGGAATTGAGTTGTTCTTCTAAAAATTTTTCATCCTGAATCAAGGGAAATAACGCATTGGCTAATTGCCATAAATTCCATTGTGAAATTTGCGCCTGTTTTCCAAAAGCATATCTTCTTCCCGGCAAATCTGTGGTATTGGAAGTAAAATTAAGATCGAATTCATCCAACATCGAAAAAGGTCCATAATCAATGGTTAATCCCAAAACCGACATATTATCTGTATTCATCACCCCATGAACAAAACCGACACGATACCATTGAACCATTAAATCTGCCGTTTTTTCACAAATTTTAGAAAAAAAATCTTTGTATTTATCTTTTCCTTCAGAAACAATTTCCGGAAAATAATTTTGAATACAAAAATCAGCTAATTTTTGAAGGGTCTGAATTTCGTTCTGTGTAGAAAATAATTCGAAATGTCCAAACCTTAAAAAACTTTCAGCAATTCTAATAACAACCGCTCCTTTTTCCGGTTTTGGATTTCCGTTGTACAAAATATCACGTACTATTTCCTCTCCAGAAAAGGCTAAACTTAAAGCTCTGGTTGTGGGAATTTGAAGATGAAAAAGGCTTTCACTCATCAAATATTCCCGAAGAGAAGATCTTAAAACCGCTCTTCCATCCGCAAATCGGGAGTATGGAGTTGCACCGGCACCTTTCCACTGAATTTCAAAAATTTTTCCTTCAGAATTTTTTATTTCTCCGGCAAAAATAGCTCTTCCATCACCTAATTGTCCAGCCCAATTTCCAAACTGATGTCCCGCATAAGCGGTAGCATAAGTTTTAATATTTTCGGGAAGATGATTTCCCACTAAAAAATCCAAATCTTTTTTTTGAAATTTCCCCAAACCTATTTCGTCCGAGAGTTTTTCATTGAAAATAATAATTTCAGGATGATCAAAACCTACCGTTTCAACGGTTGAAAAAAGCACTTTAGGAGTTTGTCTCTGCTGTGGATTTCCGGAAAAATCTCCTGGGAAAATTTTGAGATATTGTTGGGTGATGTTCTGTAAATTCATCCTCAAATTTACAAAAATAAAAAACCTTCCGTTTTTGGAAGGTTCTTATATTATTTATTAAAGTCTATTTCTTCACCTTTATTGATGGCTTCGTTAACGTTTTCATCATTTTTCTTATTGGCATTGTTGTTAACGGGTTCTTTAATTGTTGGACTTTTTAGTTCATCAATGGTTTGCAAACCGCCATCATCACCATAACCTCCGCCAAGTCCGCGCAAATCGTTACAACCTCCGCTCCATTCACTTGGTTTTACAAATTTATCATCAGGAGAAATATTTAATGTTTTATCCGCCCAAACTTTTTTCATAAAAATTGCCCAAATTGGAAGCGCCATTTTTGCTCCTTGTCCTTCCCCAGTTCCCCAGAAATGGGTTGCTCTGTCTTCCCAACCTACCCAAACTCCGGTTGCAAGATTTGGGGTAATTCCCATAAACCAACCGTCGGAATTATTTTGTGTTGTTCCTGTTTTTGCGGCAATTTCTACACCTTTACTAATTCCTCTTCTTCCTAATTCACCAGAAGCGGTTCCAAATTCCACCACGCCTTTCATCAGTTCAACCATCGTGTAAGCGTATTTTTCATTCATTACTTCTTTTACCACCGGTTTTACTTCTTTGATTACTCTTCCGTTTGCATCTTCAATACGCCAAATCATTTCCGGTTTTACATAATTTCCGTAATTCGCAAAAGTGCTATACGCTCCCAACATTTCGAAAATGGTAATATCGGAAGCTCCCAAAGCAACGGCTAATTGACCTCTTGGTATTTCTTCGGTTACGCCTAAATCTCTGGCAAGTTGAATTACTTTATCCGTTCCTGTCATATCCATTAAACGAACAGCAACTGGGTTTAAAGACATTCCTAAAGCTTGTTTTAAAGTTGGATTTCCACCTTTTCCTGGAACTCGATATCCTCTTTCATTGAATGTGGCATTGGAAACTGTAGAACAAGGTGTCATTCCTAAATTCATAATTGCTGCAGCGTAAACAAAAGGTTTAAACGTGGATCCAACCTGTCTTTTTCCTTGTTTAATATGGTCGTACTGAAAATGTTGCCAATCAATTCCACCAACCCAAGCTTTTATTTCTCCGGTTGCCGGAACCATAGACATTAAGCCTGCCTGTGCAATTTGTTTATGATATCTAATAGAATCCCAAGGAGACATTTCGACTTCTTCTTCTCCGCTCCAAGAAAATCTTGACATTTTTACCGGTGTATTGAATTCTAACATGATAGAATCTTCTGAAACATTGGCTGCTTTTAATTGTTTATAACGTCCGGTTCTTTTAACAGCAGACATCATAATGTTATTAATTTCCTTATCGTTAATTAAGTAAAATGGTCTTTGTTTTCTTCCGTTTTGCTCTCTGTCAAAACTTTTTTGAAGATCAGTTAAATGTTCTTTTATGGATTCTTCAGCATATTTCTGCATTTTAGAATCTAGTGTGACATAAATTTTTAATCCGTCTTTGAAAAGATTTAAGGGTTTTCCTGTTTTCTTTTCGTTTTCTTTTAAGTATTGATCGATTTCTTTTCGCAGATAAAATTTGTAATAAGCGGAATATCCATCATCCACTGTTTTTATGGGGTGATAATCCAAAGTAATTGGTGTTTCCACAGCGGTTTGATAAGTGGCTGCATCGAGATAACCGGTATCTAACATTTGTTTCAGAACGACATCTCTTCGGTTTTTCGCACGTTCCGGATTTCGCATTGGATTATTCTTCACCGGATTTTCGAGCATTGCTACGAACATCGCTGCTTCAGGAAGGGTAAGCTGATTTGTTTTTTTGTTGAAATAAACTCGCGAAGCCATTTCAATTCCATTAGCATTGTAAAGGAAATCGAATTTATTGAAGTAAAGCGTTACAATTTCTTCTTTGGTATAACGTTTTTCTAAACTTACGGCTACAACCCATTCTTTCAATTTCTGAAAGGCTCTCTGAATTTTATTTTGGGCAGCATTTCCTGTAAATAATAATTTGGCAAGCTGTTGTGTAATGGTGGAACCTCCTCCACGATCTCCACCAAACCAAATAGCTCGTCCTACAGATTTTAGATCAATTCCTGAATGTTCTTTGAAACGTTCATCTTCTTTAGCTTGTAATGCATATACCAAATAAGGAGGCAAATCTTTATAAAAAACAGGTTGTGTTTTTTCTTTTTCAAATTTTCCTAAAAGAACACCATCTGCGGAATAAATTTCAGAGGCGACAAAAATATCAGGATTTTCCAACTGTTTCACATCAGGCATATCGCCTAAGAAACCTTGTGAAACGCTAAAGAAAAGTGTTGCAATACCAAGTATTAAGGCTATTAAACCTATCCAAATAAATTTCACCCATTTTTTCCAACCTGTATTTTTAGATTTTTTTGGTGGAAGCGGAAATGTTTTTTGGTTACTGTTTCCTGTGTTTTTTTGGTTTTCCATATAATTTTTATGGCTTTGTATTTTCAATTTTTACGCCAACATCCTCTATGCCTACAAGCGCATCTTTTCTCATGGCCTGTTTAATTCCGATTCGATACTTTCCTGCATTTTTGAAACGGTAATTCATTTTATATTGAAAAAGGGTTTCTTTGGTATCACCAAAACCTCTTCCAATCCATTCTCCATTGGGTTTGGCAAGAATGTAATTTAAAGTATCTGTTTCTATTTTTTTTGTGGACAAATCCGTAAAATCAACAATAAATCTAATATTACTGTATGGATATTCATCGTTGTTTCTAACAACAAATATAATATTTTTCAAGGCTTGTGCGTCATTAACAGAAAAGTCGAAATTCTGAATTTGATTTTTCTGCCATTTCCCATTCAGAGAAGACATTTTAATTTCCTCAGAGGAGTTTTTACAGCTAAAAAGTGCAGCAAAAGCTAATACTATAATGGATAATCTATGCATTATTATCACGTTTTGGACTGAACTTTTTTTTGAATTTATTATTCTTCTTTGGATTTTCGCTTTTATTTTCAGCATTTGGATTTTCTGCTTTTACCACAGATGCATTTGGATTGTGGCCCGGTTTTTTGCTTTTATCGTTTCTGTTTTGATCCTGTTTTGTTCTGTTTTCAGAATTTTGAGGTTTTCGGTTCGAAGGTTTTCGATTTCTGTTGTTGTTTTTTTTCTCGAACCGATCCACACTGTTTTCCTGAATTAAATCTGCAGATTTAGTAGTAGTAATTTGAGATTTTACCTCTTCCAAAGGTGGTGCTTTTTCTCCTTTTTTGTTCAAAGAAATCATTTTTTTTACTTCAGAAACATCCAAATCGTACCAAGTAACTGGACTGTCAGCATAAGCAAACCACATTTTCCGTTTAAAGACATCAATTTTAATACAAAATGCTTTTCCTTTTTCAGTATCCAAATTGGTTGAAGAGGACGGAAAATCTTTAAGTGTGTCTAAATAACTATCCAATTCATAGTTTAAACAACATTTTAATTTTCCGCATTGTCCTGCTAATTTTTGTGGATTTATGCTCAATTGTTGATATCTCGCTGCATTGGTATTTACGGAACGGAAATCGGTAAGCCAAGTTGAACAACAAAGTTCTCTTCCACAAGATCCAATTCCACCAACTTTTGCAGCCTCTTGTCGGAAACCAATTTGTTTCATATCAATCCGCGTTCTAAAAGCGCCAGCAAAATCCTTGATTAATTGCCTAAAATCTATACGATTGTCCGCAGTATAATAAAAGGTAGCTTTTGCGCCATCTCCTTGAAATTCCACATCGGTAATTTTCATCGCCAGTCGTAAATTTGAAGCTATTTTTCTCGCTTCAACTTTTACTGTTTCTTCTTTTTTTCTTGAATTTTGCCAAATTTCAATATCTTTTTGATTGGCAAGTCGATATATTTTAAGCGGTGATTCTTCTGAAAATTTTTTCTTTTTCATTTGAATTCTCACCAATTCACCCGTAAGAGAAACCACACCAACATCATGTCCCGGACTTGATTCTACAGTTACAACACTTCCTATATTCAACGGAAGTTTGTGCACGTTTTTATAAAAACACTTGCGGTCGTTTTTGAATCTTACTTCCACGAAATCACATTCGCTTTTTGCAGGATTATTTATATTAGAAAGCCAGTCGAAAACACTGAGCTTATAACTATTTCCACAAGTATCAACGCTTGCGCATCCATCGGAAGATTTTGTTCCGCAGGAATGCTGAGAATCGCCGGATGTTTTACATCCACAACTCATATTTTAATATATTTAATACAATGTTAATCCTGCAAATTTAAAATTTTTTTTGGTTTAGGTTCTTTGAGATCAAATTTTGAGAAATTTTAAATAGAGGTGCGTTTAAAATAAAACAGATTAAAATCTTTATATCAAAAAATAAGATTTGATCATAAAATTGGATCTATTGTTATTTTAAACATAATTAAATTTTTTATGGATGTTTAAAAATATTAAGAAATCTTAACATTGTAATCTAAATAAATTTTATATTTGGCGATAATTATTTCTTATCAATTATGAAAAAAATTCTAATTTCTACGGCTTTGTTAGCGGGTATTTTTACTTATGCTGGCGGTTTTAGAGTTTCTCTACAAGGCGTAAGACAGCTTGCGCAAGCCCACACAAGCGCACATGCTGAAGACGCAAGTGTTGCTTTTTTCAATCCTGCAGGTATCTCCTTTATACCGGCTAAACTTAGTATTGCAGCCGGTGGTTTTGGTGCAAAATCTACAGTAACTTACCAAAACCCTTCCACATTGGAATCTACGGAAACCATAAGTCCTACAGGAACACCTATTTATGCTGCTATTGCTTATAAAGTACATAAAGATGTTTCATTAGGCTTTAGTTTTGCTACACCTTTTGGAAGCACAATCGAATATCCTGCTGATTGGTCTGGAAAAGAAATTGTTCAAAAATTAGAGCTAAAATCATTCTACTTTCAACCAATGGTTTCTGTAAAATTAGCGCCTTGGGCATCTTTTGGTGCAAGCTATATTTATGCAAAAGGAGAAGTTGACTGGACAAAAGCTGTTACACAACTTGATGGAACCATCAATATACTTGATGATCAAGCTTCTGGACATGGCGCCGGTTTAGGATTTTATTTTCAGCCAGATGCAAAATGGGATTTAAGTGTTGCTTACAGATCTCCTGTAAATATGAAAGCAGAAAATGGTAAAGCTACAGTTACACTACCAAATGCTTCCGCTGCTACGCAACAAATTTTGTTTACAACTTTGGGATTAGATGCTAATGGACAAGACAATTTTACAGCGACATTGCCTTTAGTTGAAGAATTTACATTAGGTGCTACCTATAAAGTGACAACAAAATGGTCTGTTTCTGCAGATTTCAACTATCACGGATGGGAAAAGTATGATAAATTAACGCTTGATTTTGAAAATGCAAATCTTGGAAACCAAGCTAATGATGCTACAATTCTTACAAATCCTAAGAATTTCAAAAATGCAAAAACTTTTAGAATTGGTACACAGTACTTATTTAATGATATGATTGCCGGTAGATTAGGTTGGTATTATGATGAGTCCCCTTATGACGATAAAAACTTTATTCCGGAAACTCCATCATTTGATTCTCATGTAGTTACAGCTGGTCTAGGATTTAAAGTTGGTGCTGGTTTCGGAGTTGATCTTGCAGGAGCAATGGCTTTCCCGCAAGCAAGAACATTCAATAACAAGAGTATTTCATTTAGCGGACAAGCAAAAGCAAAAGCTTACTATTTTGGACTTGGTTTATCCTATAACCCTTTTTAATTTTATTTGAATCATGAAAAAAATAATATTTTCGAGTTTAGCCGCCGTTGCATTACTATCGGTTCAAAGTTGTAAAACTGATTTTGAAAATGATGTTAATGATGCAGAAGTAACCAGCGGAACTGCAGATTTTACAAAATTTGTTGCTTTAGGAAATTCACTTACATCTGGTTTTAGAGATGGCGCATTGTATGTTGATGGTCAAAATGAATCATTTACTTCAATGATTGCGAAGCAAATGCAAAAAGCTGGAGGTGCACAAATGTTCAACCAACCGATGATGGCTGATAATTTGGGAGGAATTCCTGGCGTACTTCCTAATAAATATGTGCTTACAGTAAATGCTGCTGGTGCTTTTGCTCCTGCATTAGCTACAGGAAATGGCACATCAACTTTAGCAAATATTTACACCGCGCAAGGTTTTCAGAATATGGGAGTTCCTTTAGCTAAATCTTACCATCTTTTAGCTCCAGGATACGGAAATCCTGCCAACTTATCCGCAGGGATGGCGAATCCATTTTTTGTAAGAATGGCTTCTTCTGCTAACGCTACAGTTCTTGGAGACGCTATGGTTCAAAACCCTACATTCTTCTCTCTTTGGATTGGAAGTAATGATGTTTTAGGATATGCAACAAGTGGTGGGGACGGAACAAATCCAATTACTCCATTGACAACTTTTACAGATGCTTATACTGCGCTTACTACAACATTAACATCAAATGGAGCAAAAGGAATTGTTGCAAATATTCCAAATGTAACTTCAATTCCATTTTTTACAACGGTTCCGTACAATCCAGTTCCCCCTTCTGCGTTTAATACTGCAGCAGCGGGACAACCATCTAATCAAGATGCCAATATCGATGCTTTAAATGCTCAAGTTTTTACACCATTAATTAACATTCTAAATGCTGTTGGACACGGCGGAAGATTAAAGAATATTTCCAAAACTTCTGCTAATCCATTATTAATTAAAGATGAAAGTTTACCTAATTTGGCTTCACAAATTACGCAAGCTTTAGTTTTAGGAGGAGCTTCTCCGCAGCAAGCTGGTTTAATGGGTATTGTTTTCGGACAGGCTCGTCATGCAACAAGTAATGATTTAACGTTACTTTCCACAAGTTCTGTAATTGGAACAGCGCCAACTTCTGTGTATGCAGTGGCTCCATTTAACAAATATGGTGTAACATTTCCTTTAGAAGACAAACATGTTTTAAGAGGAGAATATACCGCATCTCCTTCTTCAGGAAGCGAAGCAAACGAGGTAAAGAATACACTGGAAGCAACGGTTGCTTTCAATGACGTTATTAAAGCAAAAGCAACAGAAAAAAATCTAGCCTTTTTTGATGCCAATACAAAAATGGCAGAACTTTCTTCAGCTTCAGGAATTTCTTTTGATAATGTTCGTTACACTGCAAAATTCGTCACGGGTGGAACTTTCTCTTTAGATGGAGTTCATTTAACTGGTAGAGGTTATGCTATTACAGCTAATGAATTTATTAAAGCTATTAACAAAAAGTATGGATCTACATTACCTCAGGTAAATGTAAACAGCTATACAGGAGTTACTTTCCCTTAATAAAGGAAGAAAATAAATTTTAAAGCCACTTGATTTTTCTAGTGGCTTTATTTTTTTTTAAATTTGTGCATCTAATAAAAAATAAAAAAAATGGCAGATCAAGCTTCCTACTTATTTTCTACAAGAACAAGTAAAGTATTGGCTGAAAAAATTGCAATGCATTACGGTCAAGAACTTGGGAAAATAAATTTTCAGGAGTTTAGCGACGGAGAATTTGAACCCGTTTTAGACCAATCAGTTCGTGGTGGAAGAGTTTTTCTTATCGCTTCAACATTTCCTCCGGCTGATAATCTTTTAGAATTACTTTTAATGATTGATGCCGCTAAAAGAGCTTCAGCAAAAAACATCACGGTAGTAATTCCTTATTACGGATTGGCAAGACAAGACAGAAAAGATAAGCCCAGAGCTCCAATTGGTGCTAAATTAGTTGCCAACCTATTAACAGCAGCCGGCGCAACAAGAATAATGACGATGGATTTACATGCAGATCAAATTCAAGGTTTTTTTGAAATTCCTGTGGATCATCTTTATGCATCAACCATTTTTGTTGATTATATTTATTCATTAAATCTCGATAATCTCACTATTGCATCTCCAGATATGGGCGGTGCGAAAAGAGCAAAAAATTACGCAAGCCATGTTGGTGCAGAAGTCGTAATTGCTTATAAAGAAAGAAAAAAAGCCAACGTTGTTGAAGAAATGTTCCTTATCGGAGATGTTAAAGACCGAAATGTAATTTTAATTGATGATATGATTGATACGGGGGGAACATTATGTAAAGCCGCAGATATTCTAATGGCAAATGGTGCAAAATCTGTAAGAGCAATGGCAACACACGGTGTTTTTTCAGGAAAAGCCTATGAAAATATTAACAATTCACAACTTTTAGAAGTGATTGTAACAGACACCATTCCTGTTAAAGATTTATCACCAAAAATTAAAGTTTTAAGCTGTGCCGAATTATTTTCAGATGTGATGAAAATGGTTCACGAACATAAATCGATTAGTGACAAGTTTATTATTTAATTGATATTCACAAAACTTAGAAAAAACTATTCCGAACCCGCAATTGTGAGTTCGGAATTTTTTATTATTTTTGCACTCTCAAAATTTAATCATTTTACAATGAAATCTATTACAATTCAAGGTACAAAAAGAGAAAGCGTGGG
>JAEZWE010000171.1 GCA_023420435.1 Bacteroidota bacterium | reverse complement strand
GTTGGGAAATATAATGTTTGGTCGATTAATTCAGAATATTTGATTTTCATTAGCGGACAAAAATTTTAAATTGGTATTGCAAAAATACTTATTTACAAAAAAACAAAGCAGATTTTAGAGATTAATTTTAATGATATTTTTTTCCTACAAAAATTAACAAATTCCCTTTTTTGTAATCAAGAGATACCGTTTCCTGTACCGCAAAATTTCGTGTTCCTATTCTTGAAATTTGCGATAATGAGTCTTGAGATAATTCCCAGTTCAAACCTTGGGTTGATAATTCTTCCACTTCCGGAAAAGGGTATAAAGAAATCATTTTTCCTTTCACTCCACTTAAAACGAAATTATTAGGGATGAAAAAATAAGTGGAAAATTCATCAAAAAAATGAATTTCCAAAATTTCTTTAAACTTAAAAGCTACGGTTAAATTTCCTAAAAAATGATCCATTTCTTTTCCGCTTGCGCCATAAACATCTACTTTTTTTACTTTTTTTTGAATCAAAATTTCTAAAGATTTCTCAAAATCAGTTTTATCTTGATCCGGAGTGTAAATAAATTTTTCGTGATAAATTTCTTCATCTCTACCAATATGCGAATCAAAATCTCCAGAAATAAAATCTAATTGATCTAAAGGAAAATCGTATTTCTTCAAATAATGAAAAGCACCGTCACTACAGGCAATAATATCATAACCTGCAACATCCGGAATCTTCAATGGCGGATCTCCGTTGATGAAAAGAAGAGCGTTCAATTCTATTTTTTTTAGTTGATTAGTTTAGTAAAGTGGTTATGTAGTTAAGAGGTTAAGAAGTAAAGAGGTAAAGAACTAAAACAACTGAATACCTACAAAACTCATTTACTTCTATCATTGGGATTCCAAAATTCCTCCGGTTCATTATTAAGTTTTGAAACAAATCTTGCCAAAACAAAAAGATAGTCCGACAAACGATTGAGGTATTTTATTAATTCCGGACGAACTTCCTCCGATTCATTTAAGAAAACCAAACTTCTTTCCGCTCTTCTGCAAATCGTCCTTGCTGCATGAAGAAAAGTGGCCGATTTTCCGCCTCCTGGAAGAATAAAAAATTGCAAAGGTTCTAACGAATTTTCCATCTCGTCCATCCAATTTTCTAATTCTACAATTTCGGTTTCTGAGATCACTAATGTAAGTCTTGATTTTCCATTAGCCAACATCATTTTATCAACCGGTGTTGCAGCTTCAGAACCTACCGTAAATAAATCGAATTGAATTTTCCCAAGCTGTTTTAAAACTTCCTGATTTACAATATGACTTTTTGCAATTCCGATGAAAGAATTGAGTTCATCAATAGTTCCGTAAGAATCAACTCTTGCTGAAGCTTTGGAAACTCTTGTTCCTCCGTACAATGCAGTTTCTCCTTTATCTCCTGTTTTTGTATAAATTTTCATAAGTCTAATTTAACGTTTTTCAAAAAAATGAAAGATTTTCAATTTTCGCAGAATTAATTTTTGAAGGAATTCATCAATTTATCTAAGTTCAAACTTCTTGCAGAAGCATCGAAAATTTCGCGATAAGTTCCGTTTAGATCTATCAATTCATCATGAGTTCCACTTTCTACAACACGCCCTTTTTTCATCACATAAATTTTATCAGAATCTAGAATTTGCGATAAAGAATGTGAAATAATAATCACTGTTCTTCCCTCTTTAATGGCGTCCAAAGAATTTTTAATTTGTTCCGTTGCAATAGCGTCCAAACTTGCTGTAGGTTCGTCCAAGAAAATAATCGGTGGATTTTTCAGAAATAATCTTGCAATGGCAATTCTTTGTTGTTGACCGCCGGAAAGCTGTGTTGCATCGTGCTTGTATTGTTCCGGGAGGTCCAAAATTTGATCGTGGAGATATGCTTTTTTTGCCGCTTCTTGAATTTCTTGAAAACTGGCATTCATATTTCCATAACGTATATTGTCTTCAATACTTCCCTGAAAAATGTGATTTTTTTGAAGAACCAAACCAATATCATCCCTTAAAAAACTGTTATCATAATCGTTGAGATCAATTTCATCCAATAAAATTTTCCCGGAATTGGGAAGATAAAATTTACATAAAAGATTGATGACCGTGGACTTTCCAGCACCACTTAAACCAACCAAAGCGGTAGTTTTCCCATTTTCGATGGTCATGGAAACATTGTGAAGTGCTTTTGTTCCGTTTGGATAAGAAAAATCAACGTTTTGAAGTTCAAATTTACCAGCAATTTCAGGTTTTTGTTTTCCGTTAACTTCTGTTTCATCATCAGCATTTAAAATTTCAAAATAACCTTCTGCGTAAATCATCGCATCATTCATATCATCATAAATCCTGTGAAGCTGTCGAATTGGCGCCGAAACATTGTTGAACAACATAATATGCAGCATAATGGCACCAATTGTCATTTTCTGATCCAAAACCAAATACACGGTAAGTAAAATAATTAAAACTACGCCAATTTGTTCGATAAAAGTTTTAATTCCGTCGTAAATAAAACTGGTTCTTCGAGTTTCCATTTGGCTTTCCATCAATTGCATTTGGAGATCAAATTGTTTTTTTCCTTCAAATTTTTCACGAACAAAACTTTTAATGACCATGATGGAATTAATTAAATTTAAAAGTCCTGAAGTTTTTTGTTCTCGTTGATTTCTTAATGTTCTTCGAACTCCACCTAATTTTTTTGC
>JAEZWE010000156.1 GCA_023420435.1 Bacteroidota bacterium | reverse complement strand
GTTTTAAATATTTCTTATGCCTACATCAAAATGTTAGGAAAAGAAGGTTTAATGAAGTCAACAGAACACGCTATCTTGAACGCCAATTATTTGAAAGAAATTTTAGCAGAACATTTTCCAATTTTATATGCTAATGATAATGGACGTGTGGCTCACGAATGTATCGTAGATTTCCGTCAGTTCAAATCTTTAGGAATTGAAGTGGCTGATGTAGCAAAACGTTTAATGGATTACGGTTTCCACGCACCAACAGTAAGTTTCCCTGTTGCAGGAACTTTGATGATTGAACCTACGGAATCAGAAAGTAAAGCAGAAATTGACCGTTTTGCGGAAGCTTTAATCAGTATCAAAAAAGAAATTGATGAAATTGCTAATGGAGAAGCGGATTCAACCAATAATGTATTGAAAAACGCACCGCATACAGAGCAATTGGTAATTTCAGATTCTTGGGACAAACCTTATTCTAGAGAAAAAGCAGCTTATCCTTTAGATTGGGTTCGCGATCACAAATTTTTTGCTTCCGTTTCCAGAGTAGATGATGCCTATGGCGACAGAAATTTGGTTTGTACTTGTGAACCAATTGAATCATATATGTAAGAATCATTAAATTTTTACTAAAAATCCCGAAAATTTTCGGGATTTTTTGTTAGTAGATAATTTTAAAACTACTTTTGAATTATGGACCTCAACCAAATTTATACTTCCCAAAGAACCGGAAATCACGGTAATACGTTAGCTTCTAGAACCGATTTTCAACGTGATTTTGACAGGATTATTTTTTCCTCAGCTTTCAGAAGGTTGCAAAATAAAACACAGGTTTTTCCACTTCCCGGAAGTGTTTTTGTACACAATCGTTTAACCCATTCTTTGGAAGTTTCTTCTGTGGGAAGAAGTTTGGGAAGTGTTATTGGGGATTTTATTTCACAAAAATTTGAAAATGATTTATCAGAAGATTCCAAGAATTTTTATCAGCATAATTTATCCAACGTTATTGCTTCTGCATGTTTGTGTCATGATGTTGGAAATCCCGCTTTTGGACATTCGGGAGAAGATGCTATTGCAAGTTATTTCGAACAAAATGAAAAAGATTTAAAACCAAAATTTTCTGAAAAAGAATGGGCAGATTTGGTTAATTTTGAAGGAAATGCCAACGCAATTCGGGTTTTAACGCATCAACAAAACGGAAAAGATGAAGGCGGAACTCAATTAACTTTTACCACCTTAGCTTCCATTGCAAAATATCCTTGTGAAGCTATAGCAAAGAAAAAAGGCACTATTCATAGAAAGAAATTTGGATTTTTTCAGAATGAAAAAGATACCTTTCTGGAAATTGCAAAATCGGTAAACTTAATTCAGGAAAGTGAAAATCCACATATTTTCAAAAGACATCCTTTTGTTTGGGTAGTGGAAGCTGCAGATGATATTTGCTACAATATTATTGATATGGAAGATGCCCATCGTTTGGGAATTGTTTCCACTTCGGATTGCGAAAATTTGTTTTTCGACCTTATAAAATCTGAAAATCAAAATACAGAAAGAGTAGTGCAGAAGTTAAAATTTCTCACAAATGAAAACGAGCGGATTTCATATCTCAGAGCAAAAGTGATCAACGCTTTAATCAATAAATCGGTTGAAATTTATCAACAAAATTTTGAAAAAATTCTTGAAGGAAATTTAGAAAAAGCACTTTTAGATATTTACAAATCTGAAAACAAAACTTTACAGGAAATTGAAGATTTTTCCATCGCAAAAATATATGGCCATAAAGTGGTTGTAGAAATTGAAAATGCAGGATACAACGTAATGTACGAGCTTTTGGATCATTTTATTCCATCCATTTTGAAAACAAAAGACGAGCGAAAATCGTATGATAAAATGGCGTTGAAACTTCTCCCAAAACAGTTTCAATATGAAAACGGAAACGATTATCAAAAAGTTTTGGGAATCATCGATTTTGTTTCCGGAATGACGGATAATTACGCTACCGATTTGTATCGGAAAATTAAAGGAATTGATATTGGAATGACGATGTAAATTCTGAAAAATTCAGAAAATTTTTGTAACTTTTTCAAACTATTTTTTACTTATTATTTAACATTAAATAAACTATTATGACATTTCTTTGGATTATTGCATTTCTTGCATTAGTAACTCTTTTTGCTTCATTTTTCACCGTAAAACAAGCTACTGCAGCTATTGTGGAACGTTTGGGGAAATTCCATTCGGTTCGTCATGCAGGGCTTCAGCTTAAAATTCCTTTTATCGATCAAATTTCTAAAAGATTGAATCTTAGAATTCAGCAATTGGATGTCATGATTGACACCAAAACTTTGGATAATGTATTTATCAAAATGAAAGTTTCGGTTCAATATCAAGTAATCAAAGAGCAAGTTGCGGATGCTTACTATAAATTAGAATTTCCGGAAGCTCAGATTACTTCTTTCGTTTTTGATGTGGTAAGAGCAGAAGTTCCAAAACTGAAATTGGATGACGTTTTTGTAAGAAAAGATGATATCGCGATTGCGGTAAAAAGCGAATTACAGGAAGCGATGAACAGTTATGGTTATGATATCGTAAAAGCTTTGGTTACAGATATTGATCCGGATGAACAAGTGAAACACGCCATGAACAGAATTAACGCTGCAGAAAGAGAAAAAACCGCAGCAGAATACGAATCTGAAGCGCAAAGAATCCGAATTGTAGCCGTTGCAAAAGCAGAAGCGGAATCCAAAAAATTGCAAGGACAAGGTATTGCAGACCAAAGAAGAGAAATTGCAAAAGGTTTGAAAGAATCTGTAGCCATGTTAAACGATGTGAAAATTAACGCCGCTGAAGCTTCAGCTCTCATTGTTGTAACTCAGCATTACGATACTTTACATTCCGTAGGTTCAAACAACAGAAGTAATTTGGTTTTATTACCGAATTCACCAACTGCAGCCAGCAATATGTTGAATGATTTAGTAGTTTCTATGGCAGCAACACAGCAATTTGCAGATTTAGATAAAGCAAAACTTCCCAATCCTCCAGGAAAACACTCTCACTAAAAATTTAAAAAGCGCTTCGAAAGAGGCGCTTTTTTATTCTTTAAATTTTAATTTTCCGGTTAAAAGTTCAAAAAACATTTTGAAATCTGAAATAATACTCCAAAAAGGATGCTTATAGGTTTGCGGAAATTTTTTGTCGAAAACGGCGTGTGAAAACCAAGCTAAACCAAAACCCAGAATCGGAACATACCATAAAAATCGCTCTTTACCTGAAAAAAGCACATAACCAATAATTAGAATAATGATTCCTGTTCCAACAAAATGGAAAATTCGGGTCCACATTTTGTGATGTTCTTTTAAATAGAATTCATAAAATTCTGCAAAGTTGATTTTTTTCGCTTCCATAAATCAAATGTAAAATTTTGATGCATGAAATATTTACAGAATTTTAAGCCGAGTTTTGTGAAATTTACTCCAAATCTCCATTCAAATTTTTCTCCAATTTGCTATTTTTCATTCCGTAGAAGAAATAAATTAGCAATCCGATTACAAACCATAATCCAAACCAAAACCAGTTGTTGTGCGTCATTCCCGTCAAAAGATAAAGACAGGATGAAAGCCCTAAAAGTGGAATTAAAGAAAGATTTTTGGTAAAAGAAAGGAACACTAAAACCAAATTGATGAGGATATAAACAAAAACCGAAAGTCGGAATTCTCCTTCTTCAGGATCATTCCATTTCATTAAATTTTGGAAAAATTCAGGTTGCCAAAACCAAAAGAAAATCAATCCGCCCAAAAATAAAACCGGAAAAATAAATTTAGAATTAATGTATGGCATATGAAATCTGCCTTTCAGTTTTTCTTTATGTGGCATTAAAAGAATTCCGCCATTAACCAAAACAAACGCGAAAATAGTTCCGATACTCGTAAAATCTAAAATGAAAGATTTATCGGTAAATAAAATGGGTAAACCAACAGCAATTCCGGTAATAATTGTTGCAAATCCTGGAGTTTTATATTTTGGGTGAATTTCTGCAAATTTTTTCGGTAAAAGTCCATCTCTACTCATGGCATACCAAATTCTGGGTTGTCCCATTTGGAAAACCAGCAAAACAGAAGTAATGGCAATAATTGCGGTAACAGCTACAACAAATTCCATCCAAGGAATATTACCGTTTTCTGGCGCAAAAATAAAAGCTAAAGGATCACCAATTCCTTCAAATTTTCGGTAATCTACAATTCCTGTTAAAATCAGCGTTAAACAAATATAAATTACCGTAGAAAGAACTAATGATATGATCATTCCTCGGGGAAGATTTTTTTGCGGATTTTTAGTTTCTTCTGAAAGTACACTTAAAGCATCAAAACCGATGTAGGCGAAGAAAACACCGGAAACTGCAGCCATAACGCCACCAAAACCATTAGGCATAAAATTTTTAATTCCGGAATCATCAATAGGGGTCCAATTATCTGCATTTACATACATTACACCCACACCGATAATTAAAAATATTACAGCAATTTTTAAAATCACCAGTAAATTATTGAAATTTTTACTTTCCTTCACTCCCACATAAACAAGTCCGGTAATTAAAATATTAATGATTAAAGCGGGGATGTCCAAAATAAATTTTAATCCGGCAACAATAGGTGCGGAATTCCACGCATTCAGTAAATCTTTATTTTCGGAACCTGTTTCAAATGCTTTTTTTGCTTCGTAATAACTGGTAGAAAGATAATCCGGAATATGCATTCCCAATCTTTCTAAAAAAGAAGTAAAATAATCACTCCACGAAAAAGCGACGTAAATATTTCCAAAAGAGTATTCCATAATTAAAGCCCAACCAATAATCCACGCAATAAGTTCCCCGAAACTTGCGTAAGCATAAGTGTAGGCTGAACCTGCAGTTGGAATTCTACTGGCAAATTCAGCATAAGACATTGCGGTAAATCCGCAAGCAATTCCACAAATGATGTATAACGAAATAACACCAG
Organism: Bacteroidota bacterium; assembly: GCA_023420435.1. GTDB lineage: Bacteria > Bacteroidota > Bacteroidia > Flavobacteriales > Weeksellaceae > JAEXBA01. The sequence continues at coordinate 3,661 of JAEZWE010000156.1, read as the reverse complement.
GACCGCCACGAAAAATAGCTTCTCCCAAACTGCTGAAACTTCCAGCGCCAATAATGGCTGCTAATCCGAAAAATACAATATCCCAAACTCCTAAGACTCTGTTAAGATGGGTGGAATGATCGCTTTCACTGTATTTTTTTCTTCTGAAAAGTTGATTCATAATATACTTGATTAAAACAAAAGTAATGAAATAACCGAAAAACTGTTAAAATACCGTTAATTTTTTGAAAGTTTGGAAATTTAATTCTTTAAATTCATTTCAAAATTCCACCAATTCTGAAGAAAATTTTTAACAAAATTTAAGTTTTTCCACATTTCCACAATAACTTAAAACTTGTACAGACAATAAGATTTTCCTATTTTCGTTGATTAAATGTGACTAATTTTTTTAGCCGAAATTATGAATTCAAAAAAACTAATCGTGGCTTCTGCCGTTTTATTTTACGGAATTTCCGAAGCACAACAGTCTGCATATTACAGCAATAAAGATGATTACCGTTTTGAACTTGCTGAAAATTTGTACCAAACCAGAATTTACAATGCCTCACAATATCATTATACGCAGGAATTTTTCTATAACGAATCTATTTCTAAATCCAGAAAGGAAGCTTCTCAGTTTTTCGATAATGTAATTGGCGTAGTACTTCAGAAAAATCATGCGGAAAAAGGGTTGGATGCTTTTATGAAAGAATATCCAAATTCTGCTTTTTTCGCACAGGCCAATTTGCCTTTAGCAGATTATTATCTGGTTCAAAAAGATTTTGAAAAAGCTTTGGAAACACTGAAAAAAGTAAATCAGTATCAACTTTCTCGCGAAGAAAATACGGATTATATCATGAAGCTCGGTTATGCAAAATTTATGACCGGCGATCAAAAAGGTGCAGTTGAAGCATTGGAAGAAGCTTATCAAAACGGTGATGAAAGTTCAAAAGGTGATGTTGCTTATATGTTGGGACATTTATATTATGCAGATCGACAAAATGAAAAAGCTTTTCAATATTTTGATTCCATAAAAAATGATGAAAAATATGCGCAGTTAGTTCGTCCTTATTATGTTCAGTTATTTTTTAATGAAAGAAATTACGATAAAGCCATTGAAGAAGGAAACGAATTGTTGAATTTCAATATTTCGGAAACTTATAAAGCTGAAGTTCACAAAATAATTGGGGAAAGTTATTTCATGAAAGGTAATTACGCCGAAGCTTATCCTCATCTTAAAACGTATTTGGAAACACAAACCAATCCTAGTGAAAGTGATCTTTATGAAATGGGATTTGTTGCGGCAAAATTGCAAAAATATGATGAAGCGGTTTCTTATTATAATCAGTTAATTAATTCCAGTTCTGCACTTTCGCAAAATGCCTATTATCAGCTTGGAAATGCTTATTTACAAACGGATAAAAAGCAGGAAGCACTTTCTGCATTTCGTTCTGCCTATCAAATGAATTACGATTTGGATGTACAGAAATTGGCGCATGAACAATACGCTAAATTGAGTTACGACATAGGAAATCCTTTTGAAGCAGCTCCAACCGTAATTCAAAATTTCATCAATCAATATCCTTTCGATGCTAAAACTCCGGAAATGAAAAGACTTTTGGTGAAGTCTTATTTATATTCCGGCAATTACAAAGAAACTTTAGCGACTATCGATAAATTACAAAATTCAACTCCTGAAACGGACAAAATTGATCAGGAAGTTTCTTATTTATTGGGAACTGAAGAGTTTAACAAAGGAAATTATGATGGCGCTGAAAGATATTTGTTGAGAAGTTTAGAATTTAATATTAATAAAGAATTTTATAACAGAGCTTTATATTGGTTAGCGCAAACGTATTATCAAAAAGGAAATTATGCTTCTGCCATTGTTCGTTACGAAAGACTTTTGGATGCTTCTTTTGAGGAAAGACAGCAGTTGTATTACGATTTAGGTTATGCCTATTTTAAATCTCAAAAATTTGTAAAAGCGCAACAATATTTTAAGGAATACCTTAAAAACCCAAAAACGGAATTTAAAAACGATGCCGAACTTCGTTTAGCAGATACTTATTACGCTGAGAATAATTTGAATGAAGCGATTTCCATTTACGAAAATTCTGAAAATGTTAGCGATTATACTGTGTTTCAAAAATCAATGGCTTTAGGATTTAAGGGAGATTATGCTGCAAAAATTTCCTCGTTAAAAAATTTAATTTCAACCTATCCAAAATCGGAATATGTAGATGACGCTTATTACGAAATCGCTACTGCTTATGCCGCACAAGACGATTTTGCCAATTCTAATGACTATTTCTCTAAAGTAGTCAATTCAGGAACAGATAAAGATTTAATAGCCAATGCTTCCATTTACAGAGCTCAAAATTATTTCGATCAAGATCAATCAGATAAAGCACTTTCTGAATTAAAATCTTTAGGAAACCAATACAGAAATACGGTTTATGCTTCTAAGATTGTTCAGGCTTCAAGACCCATTTTTGTAAAAAATGGAGATGTTTCCGGGTATCAGGATTTTGCCAGAAGTTTAGGTGTGCGAATTGAAGCTTCTGAAATGGATGAACTGAATCTTTCTACCGCAAAGCAACATTATACAAGAAAAGAATATCAGAGTGCAATACCATTGTACGAAAAATATTTAACCCAAAACCCTACAGGAGAAGGTTTATATCAAGCGCAATACGAATTAGGAGAAAGTTATTTCCAAACCGGAAATCCTACAAAATCACTTTTAGTTTTACAAGATGTTGCATCCGTTCAGAATGATTATCAGGAAGATGCACAAACCAGAATTTCCCAAATTTATATTTCACAGGGAAATACTTCCGAAGCCAAAAAATATTTAGAAACTTTATCAAATTCTTCCAATGCCAACATTAAAAATTTTGCAGCGGTGGAACTGATGAAAATTTATGCGGAAGAAAAAAACTTTGGTCAGGCTGAAAAATTTGCCAATATCGTTCTTTCCAATTCTAAAAATCAAAATTCCGTTTTAGAAAGTGCAAAAGTAATTAAGGCAAGATCTTTAATGAGCAGCGGAAAAGATAAAGAAGCCCAAAATGCTTACACTGCTTTAGAAAAATCTTCCAATACTGAAGTTGCAGCGGAAGCATTATTTGCAAAAGCTTATTATCAAAACAAAGCAAAATCTTATAAAACTTCCAACGAAACTATTTTCAAATTGGCCAATAATTATGCTTCTGAAGATTATTGGGGAGCAAAAGCGTTGGTGGTAATGGCGAAAAATTATATCGGATTGAAAGATCATTATCAGGCAAGTTACACCGTAGATCAGGTTTTGGCTAATTATCAGGATTTTCCCGATATTATTGCGGAAGCTAAAGAAGTAAAAAAACAAATCAAGTAAAAAAAACTCATTTGAAATTGATTATTTGAATTTGGAAAAATCCACTTTCAAATCAAGAATCTCAAATCCTAAGCTATATGAACAAGAACATTCAAAAAATATTTTTTCTGGGACTTATGGTTTCTTCAACGGCTGTTTTTTCGCAGATCAAAGAAGAACAGCTTATTTTGGATCGTAAACGTGAACCCGAAGTAAAGAAAATTGAAAAAAAGAAAACTTCTGTGGAAACCATCAAAAATTATCCACCTGAAGAAAAATCTGCAAATCCCGTAAAATATGATGTTACGGATGTTCCTGCAG
>JAEZWE010000147.1 GCA_023420435.1 Bacteroidota bacterium | reverse complement strand
TATCAATTCCATCAGAAATCACGGCACCAGATGTTTTCAAATTTTCTAATAAATCCTCTGGAAGTCGAGAGTTTTTATATTGAGGAAATTTTTCCAACAAAGGAACACCATCAATCGTTGTCCAAGATTTATGTGAATAATCGAATAAAACTCCTGAACTTTTGTTGATTATAAATGAACCAATTCCACCTGCCATACCACCAATTCCGGTAATAGTAGCAATCGCTTTTTTAGGAAACATATCACCTACTGTGGAAAAAATATTGGCGGACCATGCTTGGTGAGCTGCACCTGCAATACCAATAATTAATACCGGAATCCAGTAAGAAATTTTTCCTCCAGGTTGGGCCAAAAGTGCTAATAATGGGAAAAATGCAAAAATGAGCATCGCTTTCATTCTTCCGCTATAAGGATTCATTCCTGTTTTTTCTACAAAATATTTTGGTAACCAACCTCCGATAATAGAAAGCAATGTAATAACATACAAAACAAATAACGGTAAAGCCGATTCTGTACTATCCATTCCATAAACCGAACTAAGATAAGCCGGTGTCCAAAACAAATAAAACCACCAAACACCATCTGTCATAAATTTTCCAAAAGCAAAAGCCCAGGTTTGTCGATGTTTAAAACTCTCTGCAAATGAAAATTTCTTAGAAGGAACTGAACCTTCCTCAACCTCATCTTCTTTATCTTGCTGAACATATTGTAATTCTTCAGAGTTTACTTTTGGGTTTACTTCAGGTTTTTTATAATAGAAGATCCAAAGCCCCATCCAAACAAATCCAAGTGCACCAATAATGATAAAAGCCATTTCCCAACCCATAGATTCTGCAATAAAAGGAATGCTTAAAGGTGCTGCTAAAGCCCCAACTGTAGCTCCTGCATTGAAAATACTGGTGGCAAAAGCACGATCTTTTTTCGGAAAATATTCTGCGGTAGCTTTTATTGCAGCAGGAAAATTGCCGGCTTCACCAACAGCTAATACAAATCTCGCAAAAATAAAAAGGGTAACACTGGTACTGATAACCAAAGAAATATTATTAACCGTAGCGATATATTCTTTGGCTTCTTCAAAACCTACAAACCAATTTCCTGTGAGAAGTCCGGAAGTGGCAATTCCGCAAAAAGCATGCAGTACGGCACCAATAGACCAAATAAAAATGGCCCATAAAAACCCTTTTTTGGTATCCATCCAATCCACGAATTTTCCCGCAAAAAACATACTTACCGCATAAAAAATAGAAAATAATGCCGTAATATTTCCGTAATCATTATTATTCCAGTGAAACTCCGGCTGGATAAAATCTTTCCAGGTAAGGGAAAGCACTTGTCTGTCCAAATAATTTATCGTGGTAGCAATAAAAAGTAAGGTAACAATAGTCCATCTAAAATTGGTGGCTTTATTTTGTGTTGCATGGCTCATAAGATCATTTTATTTGGATTTTACAGACTGTATTACTTCTAAGACTTTTTGAGTTTCGGCTTCGATTACCGCATAATTTTTATCCGTCATTAATGCTTTACTAATCAGTTTACTTCCCATTCCTACAGCAGAAACACCTGCTTTATACCAGCCTTCAATATTTTCTTTTGTAGTATCTACTCCTCCTGTTGGCATAAATTTCAGTTTTGGGAAAATATCTTTAATCCCGCTTAAAAAACCTGGTCCCAAGATATTTCCCGGGAATAATTTGATGAAAGTAACTCCTGCATTTTCGGCTGCAATAATTTCAGTGGGCGTCATACAACCCGGACTGTAAAACAAATCCTGAGAAATTAAAAAATTGGCTACTTCCGGTACAAAACCCGGACTGATAAAAAAGTCGGCTTTTGCTTCATGAAACAGCTTGGCGTCGTTCAAATTTTTAATGGTTCCTATTCCGAGTAATAAATCGGGCATTTCTGCATTTCGTAATTCCACCATTTTTTTGAAATTATTCAGCGCTGCTTCTCCACGGTTGGTATATTCCACTGCTCGAATTCCTGCCCGGTAAATGGATTTTAAAATTTCTAAAGTGGTTTCTTCATCTGCATTAAAGTACAAAGGCAAAATCCCTTGACTGAAAATGGCATCGGTAACTTTTTGTATGTTGCTCATGTTTTTTTTAATTAAATTTTAATGAAATATGCTGGTGTTTCTCACCATCTATTTTGTGTTTTTATAATGCTTTACCAACATTTTTCGGCTTCGCCGCTTTCAAAAATTATTTTATATTTTAACTTTAAAAACAATTTTTTTAATATCATCTACTCCAATCATCGGAGCATGAACGTCTTCCGGAAAGAAAATGACAAACTGATGGTTTTGCAACTGAAAAAAAGTGTCAGGAATTTCCGTGAAAAACTTTACGTCTTTTTCAGCATTATAATCCCCATTTGCTGTGATGCATTTTTCACGAGGTTTCCAAGCAATGGTTTCTAATCCTTGGATACAAACTTGGATATCAATGGTTTTGTCGTGGCATTCAAATTTAGACAAACTGATTTCCCTGGTTTTTCCCGGTTTGTTGGAAACAATGGCTTTTAAACCTTCTGCAATTTCAATGTTTCCATCTGGCAGATTTTCCAAATTATTTTGCTTCAAAAAATCAAATGCTTTCCCACATAAAGGGTGCAAAGACGCATATTTGTCAGCGTTTTTTAGGGTATCTATAATCATTATCTTGCTACTCTTCCGGAGGAATCTCCTCCCATTAATTTGGTTACTTCATCTACGGTTACCAAGTTGGCATCGCCTTTTATGGTGTGTTTTAAACAAGAAGCGGCTACGGCAAAATTCAGTGCATTTTGATCGTCTTCAGGATAAGTTAACAATCCGTAAATTAATCCTCCCATAAAGGAATCTCCACCTCCAACTCTGTCAACAATATCGGTGATTTGGTATTGTGGGGACTGCAGCATTTCATTACCGTCATATAAAACTCCGGCCCAAGTGTTGTGCGATGCAGAAATAGATCCACGAAGGGTGGTGATAACTTTTTTTGCTTTTGGAAATTTCTCCATCATTTGCTTACATACTGACAAAAATGCTTCTGCCGTTACATCATGACCTTGGGTTTGTACGGACAAACCTTCCGGCTTTATTCCAAAGTGCATTTCGGCATCTTCTTCGTTTCCTAAAATAATATCGCAGTAGGAGGTTAGTTCAGTCATGATGGCTTCTCTATCTCCTCCATATTTCCATAATTTTGCTCGGTAATTCAAATCTGTAGAAATGGTTAAACCTCTTGCACTGGCTGCTTTTACAGCTTCTAAACAAACATCGGCAGAACTTTGGGAAATTGCGGGAGTAATTCCGGTCCAGTGAAACCAGGCGGCATCTTCAAAAACTTGGTCCCAATCCACCATTCCGGACTGAATTTCAGCCATGGCAGAATGAGCACGGTCATAAACCACTTTACTTCCTCTGCTTACGGCACCGGTTTCCAAAAAATAAATTCCAAGACGGTCTCCACCCCAAACAATTTTATCAACACCTACCCCTCTTTTTCTCATTTCCATCATCGCACATTGTCCGATATCATTTTTAGGAAGTCGGGTGACAAAATCTACAGGAATTCCATAATTAGCGAGAGAAACAGCAACGTTGGATTCTCCACCACCATAAACAACATCGAAATTGTCGGCTTGTGAAAATCTTAAAAATCCTGAAGGGGCCAATCTGAGCATGATCTCACCGAATGTTACTACTTTTTTTGACATAGTGTTTATTTTTAATTTTTTTTAATGTTTTCTTCTGTAATTTTTTTTAATCTAAAGGAAGTCTTTTCTGACAGGGCTAAAAGCGTCTATTAATATTCCATCTTCTAAGCAAACCACGCCGTGTTCTGCGTTGGTAGGGATAAAAAAAGAGTCTCCTTTTTTCAAAATTTTTGATTCACCGGCAATCTTAACTTCAAATTTTCCTTCAGCAATGTAGGTAGCCTGTGAATGTATATGTTGATGCAAATATCCAATTCCATCTTTTTTGAAACGTACAATAACCATCATCAGCGAATCATCGTAACCTACAATTTGTCGCTCAATCTTATCGTCTATAATTTCCCACGGTTGATCTTGGGTTTCAAAAAACATGTTTTTATTATTTAGAATTCAAAATATTCTTTTGCGTTTTGATAGCTGATATCGGCAACCATATTTCCGATCATTTCCATATCATGAGGCAATTCTCCTCTTTTCATTTCATCACCCAAAATATTACACAGCAATCTCCGGAAATATTCATGTCTTGGGAAAGAAAGAAAACTTCGGGAATCTGTTAACATTCCTACAAAACAACTGATAAGTCCCATATTGGAAAGGGCATTCATTTGTTTGGTCATTCCATCTTTTTGATCCAAAAACCACCATCCTGAACCAAACTGAATTTTTCCTTTCACGCTTCCATCATTAAAATTACCAATCATCGTGGCCATTATTTCGTTATCTGCAGGGTTCAGATTATATAAAATGGTTTTAGTCAGTTTGTCTTTAGCATCCAATGCATTAAGAAACAAAGATAGGTTTCGGGCTTGGGAAAAATCACCAATAGAATCCCAACCGGTGTCCGGACCTAAAATACGGTGCATTCTGCTGTTATTATTTCGTAAAGCACCTAAGTGAAATTGCTGTACCCATCCATATTGATGATAAGTTTTGGAAAGAAACAGCATAATAGCGGTTTGAAACTGTGCGGCTTCAGTGGCAGTAAGTTCTCGGTGATCCCTCTTTTTTCTAAAAATAAACTTCACCTCTTCTAAGGTAAAATCTTCAAAATGCAGGTATTCCAATCCATGGTCGGAAATTTTGCAACCGTTTTTATTAAAGAATTCAATTCGGGATTTCAGAGCATCACATAAATGCTGATAGCTGGAAATTTCTTTTCCTACCACATTTCCAAGAGTATCAACATAGTCGTTGAAATCTGGGTTTTGTATTAAAATGGCTTTATCGGGACGAAAAGCGGTACTTACTTGGATGTCCAGAAGATCTTTCTTCATTTTTTGGTGAAAAGCAAGATCATCCACAGGATCTTCGGTGGTACAAACCACTTTTGCATTTACTTTACGAAGTAAATTTTGGGTGGAGAATTCTTTGGTATTCAGTTTTTCTGAAGTTTCTTTATAAATTCCTTCTGCTGTATTTTCATTTAGAAAATCATAAATATCGAAATATCTCGCCAATTCCAGATGCGTCCAGTGATACAGCGGGTTTCTTAAGGTATAAGGAACTGTTTTCGCCCATTGCTGAAATTTATCTTTATCGGAAGCATCTCCGGTAATAAATTTTTCATTAATTCCCAAAGTTCTCATAGCTCTCCATTTGTAATGATCGCCTTTTATCCACACATCGGTAATATTTTCAAACCGGTGATCTTCAGCAATAAGCTTCGGAGAAAGATGGTTATGATAATCGATTATGGGTTGCGGTTTGGCGTATTGGTGATACAGTTCTTCCGCAAATTTATTTTCTAACAAAAAATTATCATGAATAAAATGGTGCTGCATAGTTCGTTTTTGTTATTGTTCGTTACTTGGTTTTCCGATAGTGGCAAGGATTCCGCCATCTACATAAATAATTTGTCCGTTTACAAAATCACTGGCTTTTGAAGCCAAAAAAACGGTCGTTCCAGCTAAATCTTCAGGATTTCCCCATCTTGCTGCCGGTGTCCGTTGGATGATAAAATCGTTAAAAGGATGTCCGTCCACACGAATAGGTTCCGTTTGTGAGGTCGCAAAATAACCGGGCCCTATTCCGTTGACCTGAATATTATATTTTGCCCATTCTGTCGCCAAATTTTTTGTAAGCATTTTTAGTCCGCCTTTTGCTGCGGCATACGCAGAAACGGTATTACGACCTAATTCACTCATCATAGAACAGATATTGATTATTTTTCCTTCTTTTCTTTCGATCATTTGTTGGGCAACCAATTGCGACATAATAAAAGGACCTACTAAATCCACATCAATTACTTTTCGAAAATCAGAAACTGCCATGGATACAGCAGGTT
>JAEZWE010000163.1 GCA_023420435.1 Bacteroidota bacterium | reverse complement strand
GCTCAAACGTTAAAACTTTGTTGGAATGTTGCGTTAAAAAAAACCGGTTTAAAAATGAAGAAGAATAAATAATAGAAAAAGATAATGCCAAAAATACAAACGCCAATAAAATTTCACCAAAACCAATAGACATTCCTATTGCTGCTGCAATCCAAATAATTCCGGCTGTGGTGAGTCCATACACATTAAAACCTTCTTTAAAAATAACGCCGGCTCCCAAAAAACCAATTCCGCTAACAACGTAGGAAGCAATCCTTGTTGGATCTCCATCTCCACTGAATTTGTAAGATAAAATGGTAAATAAGGTAGAACCTAAACAAATAATCGTAATTGTTTTTAAACCTGCAGATTTGTCTTTTAACTCTCTTTCGTAGCCCAAAATGACACCGGCAAGCAACGATACCAATGCTTTTAGAACATCTGAAATTTCAAAATACTCTGATAAAAATGAGTGCATTCCGTTTAAATATTTTTGAAAATAAATTTAGTACATTAATGAAACAAAAAATTATAAAATCCAATTTATATTTATCCAAATTCTTTATACCATTCGTCGGCTGCCTCAGAAAGTGTTGAATAAAATTCTTCACCATAGGCTCTGGTTAATGGCGTTTTCAAAAATTTATAAATAGGAACCTGAAGTTCTTTCCCTAAATCGCAGGCATCACTGCAAATAGGCCAAACATGATAGTTTAATGCTGTAAATGAAGAATATTCCTGAACCCTTATAGGATAAAGGTGGCAAGAAATCGGTTTTTGCCAATCTACAACACCGTCTTCATAGGCTTTTTCAATTCCGCATTTGGTAATTCCTTTTTCATCAAAAATTACATAAGCGCATTCAGCATCATTTACCATTGGTGTTACCCATTCTCCATCACTGGGATCTATTACAGCTTTTCCCTGTTCTTCCAGTGCTTCAATTCCTTCAGGTCTTAGATATGGTTTTATTTTTTCGTAAATATTTTCAAGAATTTCTTTTTCATTTTTATCTAAAGGAGCACCAATATCACCTTCCACGCAACAAGCGCCTTTGCATTTGGTGAGGTTGCAAACAAATTCTTTTGCGAATATGTCTTCAGAAATTAATTTATCGTCAATTTGAATCATGTTAATTAGAAATGTAATACGTTAACTTAAATGCAATTAAACTGAATATAATCACCCATAAACCGACTTCCCTAAACCATGGTTTTTTTACAAACCGGAGAAATCTGCTTAATATCACACTTGCAGGAAGTGCTAAGAGCATCAAAAATTCATAATGATTTCCCATGTAAAGTATGATGGTAATAAGTTGTGCTAAGGAAAAAATCAGTAAAAAATTATATTTGAATTTGCTTACAGGACTTTTTTTGTTAAAATGTAAAAAATGATCAAAAACGGAATATACAAGAAGTGCTGCAACGGGAATTAAATACAAAAGCGGCTGCAAATTTGTATAAATTTTTAAATCATTAAAAGGAAAATAACGGTTGTCTAAACTTCTGAAATCCAGAAAATACATAACTGAAAAATAGCTTAATAAAACTAAGATAACTCCAAAAAGAAGTCGGAAAATTTGTAATCCGATTCTTTCAGAAGTCGCGATAATGTGGATGATCACAAAAAATATAAGAGGCCAGGTTGCCGGAAGAAAAATGAAATTCAGGGTTAAAATTGCACCTACCAATACATTGGATTTTTTTCTGAATTCTAAATCGTTATTGGTAAGCATTAAAACAAGAAATGAATTGGTAAGTATCGTTACTGCTAAACCAATGTCCAAACTTCCCGGATAAAAAGCAAAGGTGAAAAAAGTATAAAGCATTAATGGAAGATGGGTTTGATAAGTTAAACCAATAGCATGAAAACAAAAATATCCCAAAGCAATTCCTGCAAATGTGATAATGGCTGATAAAGCCCCTAAGGTATTGAAATTCAAAACATTGAATATAATGACCATTAAAAGTAAAACAATGCAGTAAGCAGGAATTGAAAAAATATTACTTTCTTTTGAAAGAATCTTGAACATTTTTTATAAATTTGTGCAAAGTTAATTCAAAAAAAAGGAAATAATGACGTCGTTCTTTTTGTTCTTAAGTGATGTTTTCAAATGGTCTTTTCAGTTTTTCGATCTTTTCGGGAATGTAATCAACTGGATTTTATTTGTTGTAGCATCTGTTATGTTCATTTATTGGTGTTGGGAACTAATCGTTCCTTTAGGAAATAATAAAGACAAGGATTATAAATCTCCGTCTAAAGAATTTCGTCCGTATTACGACCCAAAAATTATGAAAAAAGGTTAGATTAATTGATTATATTAAAAACCCGTTTCTCCTAGAAAAGAAACGGGTTTTTTGTTTATTTTTTTAATCGTGGCAAGGTATGACCAAAACCGGAACGGTAGAATTTTTGGTTATTTCTTTCGTTAAGCTTCCGACGAAAACATCATAAATTCCACTTCTTCCATGAGAGCCCATCACAATATAGGAGGCATTTTTATTTTCTGCATATTCTAAAATAATATCCCCGGCAATTCCCTGTTTTAGCAAATGTTCACATTCAACATTTTGAGAAATTATTCTTTGCTGAATTTGGTTGAGTTGGGAAAGTTCTTCTTTTATTTCATTCTGCTCAATTTCCGGGAAATACTGAAA
>JAEZWE010000128.1 GCA_023420435.1 Bacteroidota bacterium | reverse complement strand
GAGATGCAGTAAATTCCATATCGTGCAAAGATATGAAATTATGAAATATCGCTCCTTTTATATGCGAAAAATATAAAACTAAATCTCTCCAGGGAAATAAAGAATATATTTTGTTGTAACATCAGTTATTGAAGAAGAAAGGATCTGATTTTCGAATTTCTGTAATTCAATTTTTTGTGAATTTTTTTGAAGCAAAAATATAGGCTGTTTCTCTGAATTGTAAGGCAAAAGCGATCTGGAAATTTGTTCAACCACTTTTTCTCCTTTATCCGTATTAAAATATTGGTTGGTTTTATCAATTTGTTGTTGAATAAACGCTTCCGAAAAAGGTTGTGATGAAATCATGGTTTTAGGTAATTTTCTCTTGATAACAGATTTGCATAAATAAGACAAAATTAAATCATCACTATTTTGCCAAAATTTCATGGCTTGTATAACATCATTATCATCCAATTCTGTAAAACGTTGAATATCTTCTTCCGAAGCATTTGAGGATTTACTTTTTTGAAGAAAATATTTCAAATTTGGAGAGGCTGGAAGATCAACTCCTTGCAAAGAAAGTTGTTTTGCTCTTTCTAAAATTTTGACCAAAATATGTTCAGAAAGCGCTGCTGTTTTATGATAATATACTTGCCAATACATGAACATTCTTGCCGTAAGATAATTTTCAATGGAATAAATTCCTTTAGAATCCACCACCAATTCATCATCCGATACATTCATCATCGAAATAATCCGTTGTGTATTGATGTTTCCTTCTGAAACTCCGGTATAAAAACTGTCTCTTTTAAGATAATCCAAACGATCTACATCAAGCTGCGAAGAAATTAACTGGTTAAAAAATTTCCTCCGGTATTTCCCCTGAAACATTTCTTTTGCCGTGGAAAGTTGACCATTAAATTCCTCATTGATTTTACTCATTAAAAGCAAAGAAAGCTTTTCGTGATGCCAATCTTCCATGAGCATATTTTCCAAAGCGTGTGAAAACGGACCATGCCCAATATCATGCAACAGAATGGCTAACAATGCAGCTTTTTCTTCTTCTTCAGAAATATCCACGCCTTTCAACTTCAATGTTTCTAAAGCCGTAAACATTAAATGCATAGCACCAATAGCGTGATGAAATCGGGTATGTGTAGCCCCAGGAAAAATTAAATTCAACAAACCAGTTTGCGAAATCCGACGTAACCTTTGAAAGTAAGGATGTTCGATAACGTCAAAAAGAATTTCAAAAGGAATTTTGATAAATCCGTGAACCGGATCATTAATAATTTTTAATTTGTTCTGCATGAATTCGGGAGTTCATTTTCGTACCTCAAAGTTAGGGAAATATGGTTTAACGATATTTTAACTTTTGTTTTATGCTTTTTAGATTAAAATTAAGAGGTTTTGGTCGTATTTTTGGTTGAGAAATTAAAGTTGAAAGTTGTTCATTTATATTTCAACTGGAACTATTAAAAATTTTGAAAATTTATGTCAAAAATAATTTGGATTGATGATGAAGTGGACTTATTGAAACCACACATTGTATTTTTAAAAAACAAAGGCTATGAAATTAGTCCCGTAAACAATGTAAATGAAGCGCTGGAAATGATTGAAGAAGAGAAATTTCAATTGGCCTTGCTTGACGAAAATATGCCCGGAATTTCTGGTTTGGAAGCGATTCCCATGCTAAAAGATAAAGACAGTACCTTAAAAATTGTAATGGTAACCAAGAATGAAGAGGAACATATTATGGAGCAAGCTATTGGTTCACAGATTTCCGATTATATTTTAAAACCGGTAAATCCAAATCAAGTTTTGCTTTCTTTAAAGAAAAATTTGCATGAAGAACATTTGGTAGAACAAAAAACAATTTCGCAATATCAACAGGAGTTCCGTAATCTTTCCATGGATCTTTCTTATGTAAAAACTTTTCAGGAATGGGCAGAATATTATAAAAAAATCCTAAACTGGGAAATAAAATTCGACCGTGTTTTTGACAGTGAATTTGCCGATTTGCTACAAAGCCAAAAAGAAGAAGCCAACATCCAATTTGCAAAATTTATTGAAAAAAATTATGAAGAATGGCTTCACAGCAATGAAAAACCGGTGATGAGCCATACTTTGTTCAAAGAGAAAATAAAACCGGAAGTAGAAAAAGAAAAAGTTCTGCTTCTAATGGTGGATAATTTGCGTTACGATCAATGGAAAGTTATTGAGCCTTTATTTACTAAATTTTATAATAAAATCTCAGAAGATTATTATTACAGTATTTTACCTACGGCAACACAATACGCAAGAAATTCATTTTTTGCAGGATTAATGCCTTCAGAAATTGAAAAACGTTTTCCAGAAAAATGGTTTAATGATAACGAAGAAGGAAATAAAAACGAATTTGAGCGGGATTTTCTGGAAGACCAAATGAAAAGACTCGGACTTTCATCAAAATCTATGAAATATTTAAAAATTTTGAATGCGGATTTTGAGCGGAAAATTTTTGAAGATTTCAATCAGCATAAAAACAATGATTTACTTGTAATTGTTTACAATTTTATTGACATTTTATCACATGCAAAAACCGACAATCATATTGTAGATCAACTCATTAGAGATGATAAAACGTTCAGATCTTTAACTTATAACTGGTTTGAGAATTCTTCTTTAATGAAAATCATCAAATTAGCGGCAGAATGCGGATTTAAATTGGTTATTACAACAGATCACGGAACGGTTTATGTAAAAAAACCAAGTCAGGTTGTGGGAGATAGAGAAACCTCTACAAATATCCGTTATAAAACAGGTAGAAGCTTAACCTATGATGACAGAGAAGTTTGGGCTGTAACCAATCCTGAAAAACTATTTTTACCGAAAGGAAATTTGAGTTCCAAATATATTTTCGCCAAAAATAACACTTTTTTGGCTTACCCAAAAAACTACAATCATTTCGTAAATTATTATAAGGAAACTTATCAACACGGAGGAATTTCTTTGGAAGAATGTATTATTCCGATAAGTATTTTAGAGCCCAAATAGTTTTTTTCATAGTTTATTTGCTTTGGGCTTTGGGCGGAAAAAATCTTAGATTTTTTCCGCTTTTTGTTAAAAAAAATCCTTCAGAACATTCTGAAGGATTTTTTTATTTATTTTTTGAAATTTTAGTTCTTTTTCAAGATACTAAGACCTCCTACTCCGTTTCCTACGAAGATTACTCCGTTATTTACATACACAAAGTTTGCAGAAGTTCCGTTGCTAATATGGTAATATCCTACCACACTAAATGTATTTTTGTTCATTACAATAACTCCATCTCCACCATTTGCCAAGTATAGATAACAGTCGTTAATTGCCACTGAATTGGTAAGACCTCCACTGAATACATTTTGTCCATTTTGGGTAAAATTACTCGGTAAAAAATGATTGGCTAAAGTTCCATCACTTAATTTAATTTTAGCAACACCTTTATCACTTAGTGCGATGTATGCGTAATCGTTATCTAGTGTAATTCCGTTTTTACCGTTGGTAACATTTTGTGCTAATGATGAATAATTGTAAGTTCTAACATTTGCACCATTCAAATCTGCAATTCTTAGGAAAGCTCCTGTTGTTTCCACAGCAAAGAAAACTTGATAAGTATTGTTACGAGCGATATATTTTGCTCTTTGTCCATTGCTATAAAGTTGTTCAGAAACTGAATAATTATTGTTAGGATCTAATTTAAAATATCCACCATTTGTTGCTCCAGAAACCACCCAAAGGAAATTATTATAAAAGAATGAATTTTTTGCAGTAGCACTTGGTAAAGAAAACTGTTTGAAAACCGAAAGATCAGAAGTATTAAACAAACCATTTGTTAAAGGTGTTGTTACTAATCTTGCTCCGTTTTTGTTTCCTCCAACAGCATATAATGTATTATTGCTAACATCAATTCCGTTAAATTCAGCATTTAAGAAAGTAGCTTCACTTGCCATTGATGGATTGATATAATCTGAAATATTAATAATTCTTACTGCTCCAAAAGGTGAGTTATCATACATTTCATCATTGGTATGATATGAAACATAAGCGTAATTTCCGTTTACTTTAACATCAGTTGCGCTTAATGTTTTTCCGTTGATGACAGGGCTTTGAACATTTGCCACTAAATTAAATGATAACTGATCATTATTACAAGGTTGTGTTCCTTTTTGTGCAACACATTCGTTTCCTACGATGTACGTATTAGCATTTAAAGTAACATTAGCATCTTTTTTATTGCTGTTTCCATTGAAAATACTGTAGTTGGTGTTTGTAAAGTTCATATCGATAAATCCTAAAACAGCAGGTTTAGAATTTACATTACCGAAACTTGCATTAGAAACATCAAATCTTGCAAATCCGTTTGCAGAATTACTGATTTTTCCGTTAATATCAATAGTTCCGCCTTTAACTTCTGTGAATGAACCTGGCATTAAGTTAAGAACTGATGAACCATTAATTTTAAATCCACTTAAGAAAGTTAAAGTTCCAGCGTTGTTCAAATTAGAATTTAGGTTGTTATTTCCACCTTTAAAACTCATTTTACAGTTGTTGTTAACATTTGATGAACTATTTAGATCCATATTTCCTGTAAAATTTAGTTCATTGTAATTATAAACAATTCCTGAAATCGTAGATTGAGAATAATTTACTAGACCATAATTATTCAATTTTCCTCCATTATTCAATCTAAAGTTTACTGACTGAGCAATGGTACCATTATTTCCAACATCAACAGTTCCGTTGTTTGGTACATTAATGTTACTAGTTCCAGCTAAAGTTCCTAAAACAATAATTTTACCTGCTGAATTAAAATTGAAACCTCCTGTAAAAGTTGTTCCTTCAGGAATGTAATAAGTTTCACTGTTATTAATATTATACCAATTGCTACCAGTTGCTGCAATGGCTCCTGTAAGATTTGGTGTATAATTGGACGCTTTAGCTGAAGAAGCATTTATAGCTCCTTTGTTTTGCGCCAATTTTGTAAACTGAACTGGTGAATTAATTAAGTTAATAGCTTTGTTCAATTCTGTTTCACCGTAGTTTACAGTGATATCACCATTGGTGATTGAGTTCTGGGAAGTAGGATTTTCAGTGTCTTTAGAAATTTCGTCCGAAGAACAACTTGAAAACGCTAAAAGCGCAGCGAATCCTAAGCCTGAAAGTAAATGTAATTTTTTCATAAGATTTGGTTGTTGTTTTTTCAATTTTTTGGGCGTGCAAATGTACGACTAATTCGCTATAATTTAATTAATTAGAAACTTTTTTTATTTTTTCTGTATTTATTGCATATTATGCACCATGTTCTCTTGCTTTTTTTGATGTCTTTTGTGGGTTCCAAACATCTTTATATGAATCAAAGAAAAACAATTCATCAATATAAGAAATTGTTCTTACAATCCTCATGTAATATCCCATATAAATAGGAAATAACGGTACATAAATCATTCTTTTAATAATACTTTTTCGATCTCTCACAATCTTTAGAGCAATAATAAACTGTAACATCGCCAATACGAAGTAAATAGTGTATTTGAACGGAAACCAATAAATTAAAAATGTTGGATTTTCAACCAAAATTTTAAACATGTAAAAAACCCACGTTAAGTCGAGAATTAAAACAAAAAAAACATTATCCAAAAAAGCCCAAAAATTTAAAATATTGAAATTACGATCGAAAACATTCCAAACATCCGCGTGTTTTCTAACCCTAAATCTTATAATACTTCTGGACCAGCGTAATCTTTGCTTAGTAAGAATTTTCCAAGTTACCGGAACATGAGTTTGACAAATTGCATTCTCTTCAAATAAAATTTTATAATTTATTTTCCTAATTTTTACACAAATATCGCCATCTAAACCAGGCCCCACATCCCAACCTCCAACTCGATTTAAAACTTCCATTGGAAAAGCTCCAAAAGCTCCTGAAACAATTTTGTAAATTCCCAATTTTGAGAGAACAACTCGCGATAATCCTATCGTTAAAGTATATTCTAAAAACTGCATCGTGGTCGTTAACGAATCATCTGCATTTCTCACAATTAAATTTCCTCCAACTGCGCCAACATTATCGTAACGATAAAAAGGAATGAGTACTTTTTCTACCGCATCCACTTCCAAAGATGAATCTGCATCGATATGAACTACGTATTTCCCTTTGGAATAACGGAGTCCTAAATTTGCTGCAGATGCTTTTCCTCCACGAACTTCACCGCGTAAAAATTTTGTAATGTAACCTTTGTTTTCAAAAGATTTTCCAATGATGGGTGTATCATCTGTAGAACCATCATCTACAACAATAATTTCAATGTTCTTATAGGTTTGCTTTTGAATGGACTGAACCATTTTATACAAATGTTTCCCTTCATTATGTCCCGGAACCAAAATAGTTACTAAAGGATTTTCTGCAAAAAGTTGATTTTTTGCATTATCCCATTTTTTTTTGGTAATAAAACGTCGATGCAGGCTCCAGTACATCACAATAGCTTCAAGAATTAAAAATCGGGGCAAATCCAAAACGAAAATATACCATCCCCATTCCATAATGGTTCTGATATCCATTTTTTGTAAATGGGTGAAATATGAATCCCAGAATTCATTCATCTGAAAAACTATATATTTATAATTTTATAAATAGCATTAGGCGTAAAGTCGTATTGATATATTTTTTCCACTGTTAAATCTGCTGGTTGTTGTTCTGTTCCGCATTCTATACACTGAACCCCAATTTTTGTTTTTTGGAACTCGCTGTTGCAGGAATCATTTAAACATAAATAGGATTTTCCTGGTTTGTCATAATCTACTCCTAAATTTCTAAGTTCAGCAGAACATTTAGGACAAATTAAATGTCCGTTTCTTTTAAAATCGGTTTCTTTTCCAACATAAGCACAACGAAAATGATGAATGATTGAAACCGCGGAAAGATTATGTCCATTGCATTTCGGACAT
Organism: Bacteroidota bacterium; assembly: GCA_023420435.1. Classification (GTDB taxonomy): domain Bacteria; phylum Bacteroidota; class Bacteroidia; order Flavobacteriales; family Weeksellaceae; genus JAEXBA01. The sequence continues at coordinate 3,327 of JAEZWE010000128.1, read as the reverse complement.
TTTTCTCGGTAATTTAAAAAACCCGAACTACAGTGGCTGCATAAATGAAAAGTATTAACATATTCTCTTGTTAACAAACCTTCATCAACCTGTAATTTTAAAAATTTTTTAATTTTCTCATAGCCTCCACTTCGCTCCATAAAAAAAGCTTCTAAACGAGGATATGAATATCCTGTGAGGGATTTTGGATTTCGTACAGGGATTAATTTTCTCCTTCTAGTGTAATAGTAATAAAATAAATTTTGAATATTTCTGCTTGTGGAATCTAATTCTTCAGAATCCATTTTATAGGTTGCAATAAAAGACCTCACTCTTTCTATCAAAGGAATTTTTTCTGTGATGTCCAAGTTTTTTATATAACCATCACTCAAATTTTCCAATCGAAAAAATGCAACATCGTCTTTATCTTTAATTAATTCATCTTGCAGAAAAATAGGCTGCAAAAAAAACTTAGGGTCTTTAGTTCGAATTACTTTTCTTAGAAATCTTCGGATATGCCATTGACTTTCCGAATTAATAATCCATGCATCAGCTTCATCCGGATTTGGAAGGGTTTCACTTTCTATATGACCTTTTAGCAATAAAATTTTGTAGCCATGTATCTCAATTAGTTTCATCTTTCTATTTTACTTTTTGAAATTTGATAAAGTTTTTAAAATTTTATCTTCCTCACTTTTATCGGAATATTACTAACTTGAATTTTACTCCAAGCTTTTTTATCAATGGGCACCACTTCCATTACAATTCCGTATCGTGATTCGTTTGGATCTGGCTTTAGGATATTATCCTCTTTAGCTTCAGATTCGGTATAAATTTTTGAAATTCTTCCACTTATTTTATTATCTCTGCCAAAAGGAAGTTTTATCGCCACTTTGTCGTTTAGTTTAAAATGCTCCAAATCATCAACTTCAATGTAAGCTTTCACAAAAAATTCTGGTTTTAGGACGGCAGTTACTATTTCATTTTTTGTTGCAATTTGCCCTGCATAAACACGCAATCTTCCAATTTTACCGCTAATTGGAGCATAAAAAGTAGCCATTTTTGGCTGTACAAAATGTTCAATTTTGGCTGATGCGATATTGGTATTACGGTTAATATTTCGTAGCATCAATTCTCTTTCCTTCTGCAGAACAATATATTCTGCTTTAATGGTTGCTAACTGGTATGAAATATCATCAATGGTTCTGTCCACTGTAGAAATTTCATTTGGGTTTATCACATTCAGATAAACCAATTTTTCTTTTTTTGTGCGATCTGCTTTCCAAAAATTTAATCTTTTTTGCAAATCAACCATCAACTGTCTTCGCTTTTCTATGTTGGCATCGACATTTATAAGGTCATCTTTTGCTTTGTTTTCATCTAAAAGAATTTTTATGGAATCTTCTTTTGAATTTTCAATAATTTCATTTGTTTTTTGTAAATATTCATAAGTGAAAATTGGCACTCCTTTTCTTACATATTGTCCTTCTTTCACATTGTATTGCAAAACTTTGATGTCATCACTAAACTTGGCTTCATATCTATCCTGAACCACTAAACCATCTGCATAATTAAATATCCAGGGTGAAACCAACCAGTTCAAAAAAGATAAAAGAAGGATGAAGAAAATTCCCAAATAAAGATAACGATCCCATTTTCTCTTTTTTACCGGAGTTTCCTTAACATCTTCTGCTGTGGTAATTTCTTCTCTTTTTGAAAAATCAATTTCCATTATTTCTTAAATAAATCCATTTGTGATAAATCGTAATACGCAATTTTATCTACTTTATTTTCTATAACTTTTGTTTCTGCATCCATCAAACTTTCAAAATTTTTAAAATCGTTAATTCTGAAAACCCAAATCGCATTGCCCTTCAAAACATTTCTCAATTCTTGTGTTTTAGAAAGTTTTTTATCCAAAGACAAAACATCATAAGCCATTATATAAGCCGGAATATTTTGCTGATCCAAAACTTTTGCAACATCTAAAGGCAAATGCATAGGAATACTAATGCTAAGTTGTTGTTTGTTTTTTTCGCACCATTTTTTTGAATTAACAAAAAGATCAATTTCTCTTTTTTTATAAACTTCAATTTTTTCTTTGTAGTCATCAAAAACATGAGGTTCAATATCCAAATGAATACCTTCAAATCCTAATTCTTTAGACTGAATCAGAACTTCCTTCAAATTTTTGAAGCCATTATCATTTTGTGCGTAAGAATTTTCACCAATTAAACGGTGAACCTGAATTTGGTTTTCTGATGCCAGCTGAAGAAAATCTGCAATTTTTACAAAATCTGAATTCTTACTAACGGACAAAAAAACCTTTTCTATATGCCACAAATTAAGCAAATTAATTAAATAATCGTTGTTTTTTGCTAAAAAAAATGAATTCCACAAATAAGTAACTTTTCCCCTGTTTTCCATTTTTGCAGATTTTTCCTTAGCTTTTTCAAAATGATTCACTCCTGGTTCAAAGCCGGATATCAGCATAAATTCATAATATTTCTCTAATAAGTCCTGTTTTTTATCTAAAATCTGTAAATGATTTTCGATTAATTCTTTTGTGTAAGAAATATATTGAGCCGGACTTTCCGGTTTTAGTTTTTCTGCTTGAGATTCTAATTTTAAAAGCTCTTGTAAATATTTATTTTTATTTTTTAGAAGTTGAACATCTTCCTGCATTTCCCGATAATCTCTATAAAAACTGTACAAAGTATTTTTTATGAGTGTTTGATTGTTTTTTAATTTAGCCTCTGAATTCTGAATCATATATTCATCAGTATATTCCTTGGTTTTAGAAAGTGGTAAATTGAATGTTGCACCAATCGTTGCAAAAGTTCTTCCTTGTCCAAAATTTAAAGAAGATCCGCTATCATAAAAATTATATCTAAATTTTAACCTTAAATCCAGTTCATTCTTAAGATTACTTTTTTGTGCGGCTATTTCTTTTTGAATTTTCAAAATTTCCTGCTCTTCTTTTAGTAAGTTATTGAAATCAAGTTCTTCAATTTTTGGCAGATCAGGAACTTTAGCATGAGATAAACTGATTATATTTTCATCAATTTTAATATTCTCAGGATAAATGGATTTTTTAAGCGTTTCAATTTTGGAAGAAACATCTTCGACATCTTTTTTATGTCTGGAAAGTTCTGCAGCATTTATTAAATTATTTCGAAACTTTTGTTGCTCCAATCCATAAAGATTTTTCAGAAAAACCTGATAGTTTTCCAAAATCATTAATTTTTGATCATCAAAAACCTTTTGAATAATGAACTTTCTTTCGTTTCTTTCAAAATTTTTGTTAGAATAAATTGCTGCGATAGAATCTTTTTTTAACTCATATTG
>JAEZWE010000078.1 GCA_023420435.1 Bacteroidota bacterium | reverse complement strand
ATATTCGCCCACAGCAAATAAATTTTTTCCGGTGTTGGAACGTAACAAAGTCAGCCACTCTTTATAAAACTTAGGAGACTGGTGTTTCACAGCATCCAAACGAACACCATCAAAAAAAATCTGATCATGGTACCATTTTCCCCAGCTATTCAGTTCCTCCCGAACAAAAGGATTTTCGTGATTTATATCATTAGCCATCAGATAATCATAATTTCCCTTTTCATTCCCTACCATTTCTTCCCAGCTTTCACTGTGTTCGTTTATAATTCTATAGATTCCTTGATCTAGTCCTTCAGCAAAGTCCACACCTGCAAAACATTGAAAATTCCATTCGAAATCCGAATATTTTTTGCCTCTTCCAGGAAAAGTGAATTTGGTGTAACTTTCAATCTCAAAAACATCGGAAATGGTTTTATTGCGGTTATTCTCATCCACTTTTACCACTTGAAATTTTTCTTTCTCGTCGCCACCTGCTTTATGATTGAGTACAATATCTGCAATTACAGAAATTCCTTTTCCCTGCAAACTTTTACAAACATCCAGGTATTGGTCTTTGGTTCCGTATTTGGTGGGAACGGTTCCTTTTTGGTCGAATTCTCCTAAATCATACAAATCATAAGAATCATAACCCACAGAATAACTTCCACTAGCTGCTTTATAAGCCGGCGGAAACCACACCGCGGAGATTCCTAAATCTCGCAGCCAATCCGAAGAATCTTTAATATGATTGTATAATGTTCCGTTTCCTTCAGAATACCAGTGGAAACTTTGCAGCATTGTTGTGTTCATCGTAGTATGTTTTGATTTGCAAAACTAAATGTTCAGTTTCAGCAGTAAGTTACAGAATTTTGAATGAATGTTCAACAAAAAAGACCGCAATTTCTTGCAGTCTCTTCTATTCACTATGAAAAAAATGTTTGTTATTTTTTTGCTACGATGTTCAAATCTAAATCAACATCTTTGGAAATCATCCAGTCTTTTGGGTCGCCGTCTGTTCCGTAAGCCAATCCCCAATCCGCTCTGTTGATGGTGAATTTAGAAACCAAAGAAACTTGGTCTGCAGTTACATCAACTTTCGCAGGAAAAGTTACGTTTACGGTTTTGTCTTTAATGGTAAGGTTCCCACTTACTTGCTTGTTTGCACCTTCAACTTTGCTTTTTTCAGCTGTTGCAGGAAGGTCTTCTACTTTTGTGATTTCAAATTTTACAGATGGATATTTTGCAGCATCAAAGAAATCAGGACTTTTCAAGTGTCCGTCCAAATCAACAGAAGTTTTTCCGTCGCTTAATTTTGGATCAACTGCAGTGGGGTCTGTCACCAAAGAGTTTACATCAGAGTTCAAAGTTCCAGAAGTAAGATTACCTTCTGCAGCAGAAAGCGTTCCTGTAGTTTTCATGGTTCCGAATCTTGGGTTTAATCCTCCTTTATGATAAGCAGTCCATTTTACAGTGCTGTTTTCTGTATTTACAGTGAAGTTATCTCCGGATTGAGCCGCTGCAGTTTGTTCTGTTGAGGTTGTTGCGTTGTCGGTTTTGTTTTCTTTACAAGCCACAATGAAAAAAGCCGCTGATAGAGCCAAAATTGATAGTTTTTTCATTTTTAATAATTTGTTTATTTAAATAATGGGGCAAAGATAGGTGTAGAAATTGTTCTTCGAATTGATGTATGATAAGAAATGCCAAAACACGAAAAAGATGAAATCTATCTGTCAAGAATTGACGAATAGATTTTTTTGAATCTGTAGAGAAGCGATTCATCGCGTGTCACATAAAAGTTTCAATTTAACAAATCTGCGTAATCCACTAAATTTGCGGGCATCAGCAATAAATCAATACTCGTAATCTGGAAAATCAATCTTCAGCTGCACCGAAATATTTTTCTTTTCCTCGGTGTTGAGATTGGAAAGCGAAACACCCAACAAACGAATCGGTTTATCAAAAGGTCGAAGTTCCCATAATTTTTTTGCAGTTTCGAAAAAATCATCGGTATTTTCGTAATATATTTCTTGTGTTTTACTTCTCGTGAAAACGGAGAAATCTTTGTATTTTATTTTTAAAGTAATGGTTTTCCCCCTAATTTCTTTTTTGGAAAGGCGGTTTTCCAATTCTTCACAAATAATTTTTATGTTTTTAAAAACGGCAGTTTCATCCAAAAGATTCTCCCAGAAAGTTTCTTCAACTCCTACACTTTTTTGGATACGATGCGGTTTTACTTCACTTCTGTGAATTCCCCGCACAACGTTGTAATAATATCTCCCGGATTTTCCGAACAGATTTTCCAAATATTCCAACGATTTTTCTTTCAAATCTCTTCCGTTAAAAATATGCAGTTCGTGCATTTTATTAGCCGTCACTTTTCCAATTCCGAAGAATTTTTCAATCGGAAGTTCCTCCATAAATTCCATAATTTCTGATGGATGGATGGTTTTTTGTCCGTTCGGTTTTCGGTAATCAGACGCTACCTTTGCCAAAAATTTATTCACTGAAATTCCGGCTGAAGCAGTTAATCCCGTAGTTTCAAAAATTTTTCTTCGAATTTCTTTTGCGATTTCGTTCGCACTTTCAATTCCTTTTTTATTTTCCGTTACATCAAGATAAGCTTCATCCAAGGAAAGAGGTTCCACCAAATCGGTGTATTCATAAAAAATTGCACGAATTTGTTGCGAAATTTCCTTATACCGCTGAAATCTTGGTTTCACCACGATGAGGTGCGGACATTTTTCCATTGCCATCCTTCCCGGCATTGCAGAACGTATTCCAAATTTTCGGGCTTCATAACTTGCGGCTGCAACTACGCCATATTTTCCACCACCTACACAAACCGGCTTTCCGCGAAGTTCCGGATTGTCGTGCTGTTCTACAGAAGCATAAAAGGCGTCCATATCAACGTGGATAATTTTCCTATTTTTAGCGCTCATGAGACAAAAATATTAATCAGTTTTTGAAAAAAAGAATTATCGTTAATAAAGTTCGTAATTTAGAGTTTCAAAAATTCTTATTTAAAATTGAAATAATGAATGAAATAGAGTTCAAAAATATCTTTAACTTTTTGGATAATCAATTACTTAGCGAAATTAATGAAGCTTTGATTGTTAAAAAGTATCCCAAAAAGACAACCTTAATTTCCACAGGAGATCGAATAAGAGCCATTCCTTTAGTTCGGAAAGGTTTAGTAAAGGTTTTTGCAGAAAAAGAGGAGAATGAACTTTTGTATTATTACATAAAACCCAATTATAGTTGTATTATGACTTTCACCAGTATTTTTACCGGTGAAACCAGCAAAATTACAGCAGTAAGTGAAGATGAAACAGAATTATTTTTACTACCCATGGATAACGTTTTGGGATGGGTTTCAAAATATCCAAAATTTAACAGTTTTTTTTATTCACAGTTTGAAGGGTGTTTTCTTGCGATGATGGAAATGGTGAACCAAGCCGTTTTTCACAAATTGGATCGTAGAATTTTAGAATATTTAAAGGAAAGAACGGCACTTAACAAAACAAGTA
>JAEZWE010000035.1 GCA_023420435.1 Bacteroidota bacterium | reverse complement strand
GTCTTGCTGTCGAAACCAGTCAACCCCAATAATTAGCTTGCAAAAATATGAAAATTTAATTTATTTTTAATTATTCTCTATTTTTAAGTAAGATCCAACCGGATTTATTAACTAATTTTAAAGAAATTGGATCTTTCCAAAATATTTGATACCAATAGGTTCCGGTAGGTAATCGACCGTTAAGATAAGTTCCATTCCAAATAATATTGGTTTTGGACGGTTTGAAAATAATTTTACCGTATCTATCAACGATGTTCCCTCCAAAACCTTCATATTGGGAGATTTCTGAAAAATCTAAAACATCATTTTTGCCATCACCATTAGGAGTAATGCTGTTTTGCATATGGAAAGTGAAATAATCTATGGAATTGTAACATTTTATTCCTTGATTTCGAACTAAAATTGTTACGGAAAGATTATTTCCAACATTATAAAAAATATTTGAGGTTTGCCAATTAAAACCATTATCTATAGAATACTCTAATGGTAGTGATTCTGGGTTTGTGGTATCAATCGTAAGTGTTTTATTTTCGAATTTTATTTCTGTGAATTCAGGCACAATAGTGTATGAAACAACAGAACTAAAAGTTTTGCTACAAACACCATTATTTATAATAACGGTGTAAGTTCCTGGTAAGGAAACATTAATAGTCGGAGATGTTGCGCCCGTGCTCCATTGATAAGTGTAATTTGGTCCTGTTCCGGCATTTAAAGTTAAAATATCACCTTTACATAATTTACCATTTGTTAAAGTAGAGGTAATTGCAGGAACTACATTAATCGTTACACTTGCAGAATTTACCGCTTCACATCCATTGATCCCAATTCCGGTAACGGTATAAGTTGTAGTAGCTGTCGGAGAAACAGTTTGTAAGGCTCCATTTCCTGTAAGTCCAGTCCAGTTATAAGTTGCACCTCCCGTTGCGGTAAGTACAACAGATTGACCATTGCAAATGGTTAATGATGAAGCGGATAAACCAATCGTTGGTGGCGCAATATCTTTTATAACATTTACGCTGCTTTGAGCTGAGCAACCATTTGGTGTAGCGCTAGTTATTGTTAATGTATAAATTCCGGCAGAATTTACAATTGGAGTTAATGTATTGGCTCCCGAAACAATATTTCCACCACCAGTAGTAGTCCATAAAAATGTCGCTCCAGGTTGATAAATAGAGCCAGATGCGTTTATGGTGACTTGCGAGTTTACACAATTTAATTGTTGAGGAGTAGCAATGTTGATGGTAACTTGTGGATCCATCGTAACATTTACAGAATTTTGAAATTGGCAACCTCCGGAAGTGGTAACTGTTACTGTATAAGTTCCGCTATTAGTAACATTATTTGTATTTCCTGTAGTTCCATTGGACCATAGAAAAGTATTTCCTGTTCCGTTTGCAGTAGCCGTAAGCGTAGTGGAGCTTCCTTGGCAAAAATTAAGATTTCCGGAAATCTGTACGTTTGGATTTCCATTGGCTACCAAAGTTACTGAAACAGGTAAACTGGTGCAGTTTGCAATGGTGGTCGTTAAAGTATAAGTACCTGCTGCCGCTACACTGATACTTTGGGTGGTTTCTCCAGTTGACCAGAGATTTCCGTTTTGATAATTTGAAGTTAGAGTAACTGGTGTATTGGCACAAATAGCAGGTGCAGATTGACTAATAACAGGGGTTGGAATGGTATTTACATTCAATTGTAATTCTGCAATTTCGTAACAGGAATTTGTTTTTACTAAAACGAAAATTGTGGCAGTTCCAGAAGTAAAATTTGAAATATTATTAATGAAATTATTGTTTTGTGCTATTGCATCAGCTTGGTTCTGATAATAGGTGAAAGTAATTCCTGAACTTGTGCTAATACTGTTTTGAGCAATGGTAAGATCAAATGTTGAATTTGTTGAGCTGGAACATTGGTTTAATACAGAATTTTGTACCACCGGAATTTGTCCTTGCACAACAGTTACTGTTTTTTGAAACTGGCATCCAGAAGCAGTAGTGGCTGTTACCGTATAATTTCCAGGTGTGTTTACACTGATTGTGTTTCCTGTAGTACCATTGGACCATAAGTATGTAGTAACCATTCCCGTTGCAGATGCTGTTAAAGTTAAAGGATTACTGCAAAGAGTTAAATTTCCAGAAATTTGAACAAGAGGATCTGGATCTCCAGTAATGTTAATAGTTGCTGGAGCTCCTGTACAATTGCCAATGGTATTGGTTAAAGTGTAGGTTCCTGGTGTTGTAATCGTAATGCTTTGGGTTGTTGCTCCTGTGGACCAAGTATTCCCAGTAGAATAATTGGAAGATAACGTAACACTCCCTGTTCCGCAAATTTGTGTGGAAGAAGGGGTTATTGTTGGGGTGATACTTTGGGTAATGTTTAGTTGTAGATTAGCAACAACAGCACATAAGCCTTTTCTAACTAAAACATAAACCGTTGAATTTCCTGAATTGTAATTATTAGGATTTAAAATCGTGTTATTGTTTCCAGCGTTTGCATCGGCTAAATTTTGATAAAAACTGAAAGTTATTCCTGGTGTTGTGCTTATGCTTGTTTGTGCAGAAGTTAAATCAAAATTAGCTGTAGTATTTGATGAACAAAGTGTTAAACTGGAATTTTGAACAATAGGTGGAGTTTCTGTGGTTACGGTTACATTTTGTTGATATTGGCATCCTGCAGAAGTGATTGCTGTAACAGTATAAGTTCCTGCAGCAGTTACTGTATTATTTGCTCCCGTAGTTCCGTTAGACCAAGAATAGGTAGTTCCATTACTTGTGGAAGAAGCTATCAACGTGGTAGAGCCCCCTTCACAAAAAACTAAATTTCCAGAAATTTGAAGATTTGGATTGTTTTCTAAAGAAATAATAACAGATGCGGGATTGCTGGTACAACTTCCGCTTGAATTTGTGAGGGTGTAAGTTCCGGCTGTGTTTATCGTAATACTTTGGGTTGTTGCCCCGGTTGACCAAAGATTTCCGGAACTGCTACTTGAGGTTAATGTAACCATCCCACCATTACAGATGGTATTAGATGAAGCAGAAATGGTAGGAGTAGCCGGATTTGGATTTACATTTAATTGAAGTTGGGCAATATTTGAACAATTGTTAGATTTTACTAAAACATAAACAATGGAGTTTCCTGATACATAATTCGTGGGATTTGATATCGTATTTGTGTTTTGAGCATTAGCATCAGCTAAATTTTGGTAAAAGCTAAAGGTAGCACCTGTAGTGGTACTGATATTTGGTTGTGCTGTAGTTAAATTGAAGGTTCCAGTATTTCCGGAAGAACAAACGCTTAAACTCGAATTTTGAACTGTGGGTGAAGGATTGGAAGTTACCACAACTTGCGCTGTACCGGGACAAATACTTCCGGGAACAGAAACTTCAACAGAATAGGTTCCAGATTGAGTAGCCGTATAAGTGCTATTAGTTGCTTGATTGATAGTAATTCCGTTTAAAAACCATTGATAAGTAGCACCAGCTACTTGTGAGGTTGCGGTTAATATTTGAGGAGCATTGTCACAAATATTTATGTTTGATGGAAGAGGAAGTCCGTTATTACCGGTAATTTGTACACCAATATTAAAGGAACCAGCTTGTAAAAAAACTCCCGAATCATATTCATTATCCTGATTGTCGGCCAAAACCATTTTAAAACGGTAAGTTTGTCCAGGCACTACAGTGGCAGTAGCAGTAAGGGGAATGGTGCGTCCGTTAAAATTAGTTTCTATATTAGAGGTATTATAACCTGCAAAATATTGTGCATTTTTGGCTTGGCAACCACCAGGAATGGCAGGGTGAATATTGGTAACACTTACAGGACCAGCACCGGAAGGTAAAACGGCTAAATTAGTACAGGAGGGATCACTTACTTTTTTTAATAGCAAAGCAAAACCGTCGGTAAAACTGCACGGATAATCATCTTCATATTCTTCAGAAGCAAAAATATATTTAAAAGTAAGCGTTGCAACACTGGGAACAAAATCAAATTGAATATAAGTTGCGTCTTCTAAAGAAGCGTTAGAAACGCCAAGCGCAGAAGCTAAGTCGGAATCGCCATTCGTGGATAAATTATCACTTAAAGTGGTTGTGGTTCCAAAATTACCAGCTTTTCTGGCTTGTCCGGTAGTTAGTATTATACCATCGTTAAAAGGAAAATTGGTAGTTCCTTTATTAAAATATCCCCAAGATCTCCCTGTATTTGTAGCAGCTAAATTGGGTGAAACCTGTACGTTACTAACATTGGGTGTAGCACAATTGGTGTTTCCACCAGTGATTAAAACATTTTTAATGAGTTGGTCAATCGTGAGAGATGACTGTGCGTATGAAGCGGCATTAACATCGATAAAAACTCCACTTTTTAAGGAAGCTGAGGTAAGTTGTTTTAGTGTTGATGTTTTCCTTTGTCCAAAAATAACATTCAATGAACAAATAAAAAATATAGTGAAGAATAATTTAAAACTTATCGATTTCATTATAAAATATTGATTCGCAAAAATACTGTTTTTAATTATTTATCTTATTAAAATATTGCATTTTAGTAATAATAGGTAAAAAATGTCATCTATTTTTTTGTGTATTCAAAAAAAATAAAATACTTTTGCAGTCCAAAATGAGATGTAAACTATGTTAATTATCCCAGTAAAAGATGGAGAATCCATCGATAGAGCACTGAAAAAGTACAAAAGAAAATTTGATAAAACGGGTGTTGTAAGAGCGCTTAGAGCGAGACAACAATTCGTAAAACCGTCTGTAACGCTAAGACAGTCTAAACTGAAAGCTGCGCACAAGCAAAGAGAAGCCAGCAAAGAAGAACAGGCTTAAAATTTTTCTTTAAAAAATATCAAATCACTTTCCAGATTTTTTTTGGAAAGTGATTTTTTTGTTTTATATATTTGAAAATATGTTGACCCACTTTTTGAAATATCTTGAATATGAGAAAAAATTTTCTCCTCACACTATTACCAGTTACCGTAAAGATTTAGAAGATTTTCTGAAATTTTACATGAACACGGAAGGAGCAGCTAATTTATCTGAAGCCAACAAAAAGGTAATCCGTAATTTTATGGTTGAACTAAGCGAAGCTGGTTTTGCTAAAAGAAGTATCAATCGCAAGCTCTCATCTTTAAGGAGTTTTTATTTGTATTTATTGAAAATAGAAGAAATAAGTGTCTCTCCAATGGAAGGAATTAACGCTTTGAAATTTTTTGCGGAAAAACAAATTCCTTTTTCAACAGAAGAAATGCAAGAGTTAGCAATTAAAATGCAGGAAAAAGAAGAAGATCTTCTAAAGGTATTAATTATTGAAACATTGTATCAAACAGGAATCAGAAAAGCTGAACTTTGTGGACTTCTTCTGAAAAATGTAGATTTTGGTTTAAAAGAAATGAAAGTGATTGGAAAGGGAAATAAAATAAGGGTTATTCCATTTTCAGAAAATTTAGCTCAGAAAATGAAAGATTATATTCCCGATCGAAAACCGGTTTTAGGTGCAGAAAAATATTTTTTCATCAATAAAAAAGGAAAAAAACTCGGAGAGAAATTTGTTTATTCTGTGGTTAATGATTACCTTAGTCTTGTAACTTCCAAAAAGAAAAAAAGCCCTCATATTCTGAGACACAGTTTTGCGACACATGTTTTGGAAAATGGGGCTGAAATTTCTAAAGTAAAAAAGATGTTGGGGCATTCCAGCCTTGCTAGTACGCAAGTTTATACGAATGCAAACATAGAACAACTAAAAAAAGTATTTAACAAAGCTCATCCAAGAGCAAAAAAATGAGTGGGAAACTATTAGAGTTTCGTTATGGTTTAATTTAAATTTAAAGATTATGAAAATTACAGTGCAGTCAATTGGGCTTACTCCTCATGAACCGCTTGAAGAACATTTGAACAAAAAAGTAAGCAAGCTTGATACCTTTTATGATAAAATTCAGGAGTGTCAGGTTCACTTAAAAGTTGAAAATACAAATACAAAAGACAATAAAACAGCCGAGATTAGATTGGTGGTTCCAGGAGATGATATCGTCGTGAAGAAAACGACAGATAGTTTTGAGGAAAGTTTGGATCAATGTGTTGATACCGCTAAAAAGCTGTTAATCAAGAAAAAAGAAATGGCTTAGAAAAAAAAACAAAATTTTTCTTCTGAAAATTTGTAGATTTCAAAAAAACGCCACATATTTGCACTCGCAAAAAGAGAGATGTTCTTTTGAAATCTATTTGCCTCCATAGCTCAGTTGGCCAGAGCACGTGATTTGTAATCTCGGGGTCGTGGGTTCGAATCCCTCTGGAGGCTCATTTTATAAAATTGGGGAGATTCCAGAGTGGCTAAATGGGACTGACTGTAACTCAGTTGCTTCGGCTTCGTAGGATCGAATCCTGCTCTCCCCACATTTTATGAAAAAAATATTTGCAGATTCAAAAAATAATCTTAAATTTGCAAACCGTTTACCAACAAATTTTTGGAAAACAAAAATTGCGGAAGTAGCTCAGTTGGTAGAGCGTCAGCCTTCCAAGCTG
>JAEZWE010000019.1 GCA_023420435.1 Bacteroidota bacterium | reverse complement strand
ATCCTACTCTGTCCAAATCGGATTTTTCACCATTTTTTTCAAAATGAAAAGCGAGCGCATTTACTAAGGTTTTATCCCAATTTCCATGTCCTGGATGAACCACCATTCCTGCGCTTTTATCTACCACCACCAAATCATCATCTTCATAAATAATATTTACAGGAATATCTTGCGGAATAATAACATTTTCTCTTGGAGGATGGGTTAAAAGAACCGAAATTTCATCACCTGGTTTTACCCGATAATTTTGCTTTACAGGATTTCCGTTTACGATAACATTTCCCGCTCTGCAAGTTTGCGAAATTTTATTTCTGGAAGAATTTTGTCTGAAAATTTGCAAAAATTTATCAATTCTTAAAGGCTCCTGGTTTTTGTCCACCACAATATTTAGGTGCTCATACAAACCACTGTTCTCGCCATCTGCATTTTCATTTTCTTGCAGATCATCTTCCAAAAAATCTTCGTCTTCTTTCACTATTTTATAAAAAAAGGCCTCAGAAAACTGAAGCCTGTATTTTGTTTAAAAATTTTTATTCTACAACAACTTTTTTGGCTTTAGGCTTTTCTGTAGCATTGTTTGTTGCTGCATTTTTTTGATTACCTGTTGTTGGCGGCGTTGTTTTCTTCTGTTCAACCGATTTTGGTGTGGATTGATTGTTAGGTTTCGCCTTTTCTGTTTTTGAAGCTTCTACTTTTGGGGTTTCAGTTTTTGAAATTTCTTGTTTAGGAACAGGGGCAGTAATTGGTTCAGGATCGACATAAACCGGAACTTCTTCATATCTTACTGGTGGCAAACTCGTATCAATTTTCACGCGGTAAATGGAATTCAGATAAGAAATTCTGGAACCCATTTGTGAAGGTGTTTTTTTACTGGCCCACAAGTCAATTTGCATTCCCTGATCTCGCAAATCTCCAGGAGCTGGATCCTGATAATAAACAATATCGCTATCATCTTGTCCGCCATCTTCATGTTCTACAAGCCCATATTCAAATAAATTATTTTCGATAATTCCCTTTGCTTCCGCAACGGTAAGTCCAACCAAATTAGGAATGGCAATATTTCTTTTTGGTCCTGTTCCGATAACCAAATCAATGGTGGAAAATCTTGGAACCAAAGAACCCGGTTTTAACACATTATTATTAAACAACATTCTAATAACAGCATCTCTTTGTATGGAAGGTTCATAAATGGTATCTCCAACTTTCAAACCAACCCTTTCCAGCTGACTAAAAGCCAATCCTTTATAACGATCAACAATATCTGGAACTTGTACCGGGGCAAATGTTCTAGGATTTACTTTTATTAAAACAGCTCTTCCTCCTTTTACTCTTGAACCAGCAGTAGGATAAACTTGTAAAACCTGAAAAGGTTTATATCTTGGATCGAATTTAAAACTGTCCACTTCATATTCTAATCCCGCTTCTTCCAAAACTTTTACAGCATTATGAACAGACATATTCATTACATTAGGGACAGGAATTTCTTCACCATGATTGGTATGATATTCCAGCCAACGAAAAGTTAGCCAAACCAAACCAGCAAAAATAACAGCGGCAAAAAGTAAGTTTACCAAAACTTTCCAGTGAAAAAGCGACTTCACCATATAAGTACTTTCTTTAAATTGTAATCGCAAATATAGAGAATTTTAATTTCCAATTTGTTTTTCAAACATTTTACCTTTCGGATTTTATTTTTTTATCAATTTCAGAAAAAAAACAAAAAACAATTTCATTAAATTTGCGCTAATTGATAAAAAATATGAGCAAAAAAAATGTCGCAGTCGTTATGGGCGGATATTCAGATGAATATGTGGTTTCATTAAAAAGCGGTCAGTTAATTTACGATTCTTTAGACAGAGAAATTTACAATGTATATAAAGTTGTTGTTCTGAGAGATGAATGGTATTTTGTTGATGAAAATAACCACAAAATATCCATAAATAAAGGTGATTTTTCAGTAGTTTCAAGTGATAATTCTACCTTAAAATTTGATGTTTGCTTTAATATCATCCACGGAAAACCTGGTGAAAACGGCGAACTTCAGGCTTATTGGGACACTATTGGACAAAAATATACTGGTTGCAATTTTTATCAAAGTGCACTCACTTTCAACAAAAAGGACACCTTGGCTGTACTTTCAAAATATGGAATTCCTTCTGCAAAAAGCCTTTATTATAAAAAAGGACAGGAAATTAACGTCGATGATGTTATTTCTGAATTAGGACTTCCATTGTTTGTAAAACCCAACCAAAGCGGTTCTTCCCTTGGAATTTCTAAAGTGAAAGAAAAATCAGAATTTCAGGCGGCTTTGGATTTGGCTTTTGCTGAAGATCATGAAATTTTAATCGAAAGTTTTTTAGACGGAATGGAAGTTTCCGTTGGTGTGGTAGATTTCAATAACGAAACCATTGTTTTAGGAATTACAGAAATTGTTCCTACCAAAGAATTTTTTGATTATGAAGCTAAATATGAAGGCGCTTCTGAAGAAATTACCCCCGCAAGAATTGATGACGAAACCCGAAAAAAAGTGGAAGAAATAGCCAAAAGAGCTTACGATTCTTTGGGAATGAGTGGTTTTTCCAGATCAGAATTTATTATTATGAACGGAATTCCGTATATGTTGGAAATGAATACCAATCCAGGATTTTCCCCTGCATCCATCCTTCCACAACAAGCCAGAATTTACGGAATTTCCATAAAAGACCTTTGCGGAAACGAAGTAGAAAAAGCACTTTTAAAAAAATAAAAACATGAGAATCGCTGTATTTCCCGGATCTTTTGATCCCATTACTTTAGGACATTATGATATTATTGAAAGAGCCGCTCCGCTTTTCGATAAATTGATTATCGCAATTGGACAAAATTCTCAAAAAAAATACATGTTTCCTCTGGAAAAAAGAATGGAATTCATCAGAAAATCAACCGAACATCTAGAAAATGTAGATGTTGATTATTTTGAAGGATTAACCGTTGATTATTGCTTTCAAAAAAGTGCTCAATTTATCATTAGAGGACTCAGAAATCCTGCCGATTTTGAATTTGAAAAAGCCATTGCACACACCAACAGAACTTTAGCTCATAAAAAATTGGAAACCGTTTTTTTACTTACTTCTTCAGGAAAATCTTTCATCAGCAGCAGTATCGTTCGTGAAATTATCACCCATAACGGCGAATACGAATTATTGGTTCCTGATGCTGTAAGAGTTTAATTTTTTTTAAATTTTTTCTTTGGAAATTCATCAAAATTTTAATTTCATCATTGAGGTTCTCGGAACCGTTTCTTTTGCCATGTCCGGAAGTTTTGCCGCCATGCAAAAACGGTTGGATCCTTTTGGAGTTCTAATTATCGCCTTTGTAACCGCAGTTGGTGGTGGAACAGTAAGAGATTTATTGTTGGATGTTCCTGTTTTTTGGATGCACGATTTTTGGATGTGCACTTTAATTTTCAGTACCGCAATTTTAGCGATGATTTTCAAATCCATAGAAAAAAAATTCCAGGTAACCCTTTTTATGTTTGACAGTTTTGGATTGGGGCTTTTCACCATCATTGGAATTCAGAAAGGTATTAATGCAGACTTACATCCTTTAATTTGTATTACTTTAGGTACGATAACTGGCTGTTTTGGTGGAATTATCCGTGATATTTTACTAAACAGAATTCCTTTAATTTTTCGAAAAGAAATCTATGCTACAGCTTGTATTGTAGGAGGTTCTGCATTTTTATTACTCGTAAAATATACCCAATTGTCCTATAATTTTGTACAGATTTTTACCATTTTAATTATTGTTGCCATCAGAACCTTAGCCGTAAAATACCATTGGAAAATGCCTAAATTCTACGATTCGGCCAATAATGGAGAAATGTAAAGGTTTATTTCCTTTTAAAATTTTTCTCGTAAACTTCAATCCATTCCTTAGGCGTCATTTTTTTTGCCAACTCTCCGATAAGTTCAAAAGGAATATCTTCCGATTTTTTAAATCTTACACAAGATTTTCCCATATCCAGTTTCTTTTTGGAATGTTTTGGAAATTCATTTTGAAACCACTCCAAAATTTCAGGTTTAGCGTACATTCCCATGTGATATAAAGCGATAAAATTCTTCTGATTGGCCAAACTTAAAAATGGAAGTGCGGTATCTTTAGCACAATGATAACCTTCAGGATAATCTTTCAAAGAAATAACAAAACTCGGCATGCCGTAACTGAATTCTTCCGAAAAACCTTTTGGTAAGCTATCTTTTATCGTATCATATAACTTTTCAAAACCCGGTTTTCTTTCCTCCGGAACTTGATCAATATATACTTTTAAATCTTGCGTTTCTGTTTTCATATTTTTTTTCTAAATATAATCAAAGTTCTCCTCTTGTCCAATTCCCACGTTTCAACAAATTTGCTATTTTTGTATAAATTAAAAATCAAATGCCGAAAATTTCTCAAAGAGCGCAAAATATGCCGGCTTCTCCGGTAAGAAAACTAGTTCCTTTTGCTTTACAAGCCAAACAAAAAGGAATAAAAGTATATCATTTGAATATTGGACAACCCGATATTGAAACCCCGGAAACCGCTTTAAATGCCGTAAAAAACAATCATTTGAAAATTTTCGAATATGCCCTTTCCGAAGGAAATATTGAATACAGAACTGCGCTGAGAAATTATTATCATTCTTTAGGTTTTACGGATTTAACTACTGATAATTTTATTGTTACCAACGGTGGTTCAGAAGCTTTGCATTTTACCATTTCTACGCTTTGTGATGATGGAGATGAAGTGATTGTTCCTGAGCCTTATTACGCCAATTATAATGGTTTTACCAACGCTATTAATGTAAAAGTGGTGGCCATTCCTTCTTCCATTGATAGTGGTTTTGCATTGCCTCCTATTGAAGAATTTGAGAAAAAAATTACAGAAAAAACCAGAGCAATTATTGTTTGCAACCCTGGAAATCCTACAGGTTATTTATATACCAGAGAAGAACTTCAACAATTAGCGGAAATTGCGGTGAAACATGACATTGCGATTATTTCTGACGAAGTTTATAGAGAATACGTTTACGACGGAAAACAGCAGGTTTCCATGTTAGAATTTCCCGAAGCCGCTGAAAATATTGTGATTATCGATTCCGAATCCAAAAGATATTCCATGTGTGGAGCAAGAATTGGATGCTTAATTACAAGATCTAAAAAAATTCACGGAGCTGCTATGCTTTTTGCGCAAGCTCGACTTTCACCGGTTTTGTTAGGGCAAATTGCAGCAACTGCAGCCCACGAAAATGACGAAGCTTATATTCGTTCTGTTCGTGAAGAATATACCAAAAGAAGAAATTTACTGGTGGATTTGTTGAACGCAATTCCAGGTGTTATTTGTCCAAAACCAAAAGGGGCATTTTATTGTGGCGTAGAACTTCCCATTGACGATTCCGACAAATTTGCGCAATGGTTATTGGAAAAATATTCAAAAAACAATGAAACCATTATGGTTGCTCCAATGACCGGTTTTTACAGCAATCCGGAACTTGGAAAAAAACAAGTACGAATTGCGTATGTTTTGAAAGAAGATGATTTGCGTAGAAGTGTAGAATTATTGGAAGACGCACTTCAAAAATATAAAATGGAGTTCGGACTTTAATTTTTTTGGAACGGGCTAAAGCCCGTTTTCTTATTTTAAAATTAGAAGATTGTAAAATCAAGATGACCAATCAAAAATAATTTTGATGAAATTTTTAGAAAACATTTCCCTAAAACCCTATAATACTTTTGGTGTTGAAGCCAGCGCAAAATATTTTGCAGAAGTAAATTCAACGGAAGAATTGGTTGAAATTCTGCGGCAATACAAAAATCTTCATCATGAAAATCCACAAAAAATTCCTTTGCTTTTTTTGGGCGGCGGAAGCAATATTTTGTTTACCAGAGATTTTGACGGATTGGTGGTAAAAC
>JAEZWE010000195.1 GCA_023420435.1 Bacteroidota bacterium | reverse complement strand
TTTTGAAGGTAAAGACATCATTCCTGTTAATGCAGTAAAAGCAAAACACAAAATTGCAGAACAGGATTTTAACATCGGGGATAAAATTATCATGTACGGTGTTTTAGTAGGAAAAGCAAGCCAATTTATTAAAAAATGGGATGTTTTGACCACTGAGAATGTAAAACATGAAAGTGAAAAAAACATCAAAAAAGCGCAAACTTTATCTTGGACAGCACCTGATGTTGAAAAATGGAAAGACCGAACTTTTCTCGGATATCACCGTGAAGACGGACAAGTAGGAACCGAAAATGTATGGCTCTTTTTTCCGCTCGTTTTTTGTGAAAATAAAAACATCGAACGTTTGCGGGATATTTTCGAAAAAGAACTCATGCCTAAAAAGACCGATTCTTATCAAATGTTGTTGCGCTCTTTGGTGAATTCTGATCATGGTATTACCGAACAAAATCCGCAAGAAAATTCCAATGTTTTAGATAATGTTAAGGTACGATTTATCACCCATCACGGAGGTTGTGGCGGAATTCGCCAAGATGCAGAATTGCTGGCAAAACTGTTGGTAGGCTACGTCAATAATCCCAATGTTGCAGGCGCAACAGTGCTTAGTTTAGGTTGCCAAAACTTGCAAGTGGAAATCTTTCAAGAAACTTTGAAAAAAACAGCTCCAGATAATAAAAAAGAAATCCTGATTTTCGAGCAACAAAAAATGGGAACTACTGAAAATATGCTTCAAGCCATCATTAAAGATTCTTATGAAGCCATTAAAAGAGCCAATAAAATTGAAAGAAAGCCGGCTCCACTTTCTAAATTAACCGTTGGTTTAGAATGTGGTGGTTCCGATGGTTTTTCCGGAATTTCAGCAAATCCTGCTTTAGGTGTGGTTTCGGATACTTTGGCCGCATTGGGTGGAAAATCAATTTTAGCCGAATTTCCAGAATTATGTGGGGTAGAACAGGAATTAGTGGATCGCTGTGTGAATGATGAAGACGCTGAAAAGTTTCTGGATCTCATGCGGAAATTCGAAAAATCGGTGGTAGATGCAGGTTCCGGTTTCGATATGAATCCATCTCCAGGAAATATTAAAGACGGATTAATTACGGATGCCATGAAATCTGCGGGTGCCGCAAAAAAAGGTGGAAGTTCGCCCGTGGTTGATGTTTTAGATTACGGAGAATATGTTTCAAAACCGGGTTTAACTTTACTTAATACGCCGGGAAATGATGCGGAATGTACAACAGGTTTAGCAGGTTCCGGAGCCAATATAATTCTGTTTACTACAGGTTTGGGAAATCCAATGGGAAATCCTATAACGCCGGTAATTAAAGTTTCCTCCAATACCGCAGTTTCACAAAAAATGAGTGATATTATTGATGTGAATTGTGGTGAAGTCATCAGCGGAGAAAAAACCATTAACGAAGTAGGTGAAGATATTTTAAATTTTATTATCGAGGTTGCCAGCGGAAATATCGAAACCAAGGCTGATGAGCTTCGGCAAGATGTGTTTATTCCCTGGAGAAGAGGGGTTTCTTTGTAAAATAAAAAAAAAGGAAAGTTTCAAATTACTTTCCTTTTTTTTGTGATGACTGTCTTATAATTAGTTGAGGTTCTATCACGACTTTTTTCTCAATTTTTATTTGTTCATTGTGATCTTCTGCCTGTTCCAGAAAAACTTTGGCGGTCATTTTTCCCATTTCCTGAGGAAACTGATCAATAGTGGTCATGGTAAGTTCAAGAAAATCGGTAAAAGGTTCATTGGCAAATCCAACTACCGCAATATCTTCCGGAACCTTCAAACCTCTTGCCTGAATTTCTTTAATGGCGCCTAAAGCTACAAAATCACTGGCAGAGAATATTCCGTCAATTTTTTCATCAAGCGCAAATAGTTTTTCGACGGCAATTTTACCTTCTTCAATTTTACTTTTGGTTTCAATAACAAATTCCGGTTTGTAAACCAAATCATAATCCAATAATGCTTGTTTATAACCGGCATGTCTTTGTTTAAAAATTTCAATTTCCAAATCACCGGAAGCCAAATGGGCAATATTTTTGCAGCCTTGTTCTATCAAATGTTTTGTTGCCATATAACCTCCCGCAAAATCATCAATGGTAACTGAACTTACATTTTCCATGCTTTTTTTTCTGTCGAAGAAAATTAAGGGAATATTTTTTTTCAAAACTTTCTCGAAACGCTGGGTATCGTGGCTGGAAGTAGAAATAAAGATGGCATCCACCTGGGAATTGATAAGCGATTCTATATTTTCGGATTCCTTTTCGGCATCGTTATGACTTTGGCAAATGATCACCTGATAACCTTTTGCATCTAATTCTTCTTCTATACCGCGAATAACAGATCCAAAAAAATTGGTATTGACACGAGGAACAATAACCCCGATATTGTTGCTTTTGCCGCTTTTTAAAGCTAAAGCGAGACGGTTTTGTTTGTAGTTCATTTTTTCAGCGGTTTCCAAAACCAGTTGTCTGGTAGCTTCGCTGATGTTTGGATTATGATTGAGAGCTCTAGAAACCGTAGCTGCGGTAATATCTAATTTTTTTGCGATATCATAAATAGTTACCTTTTTAATCATATCAAGTCGTGTTAAATGTAATCGTTTACGTAAGATAATTCGCAAATGTAGGAATATTTGTGTTGGGTATGTTTAAAAATTGATTTGGATTTTTCTATAAATCTATATTTCTTAAAAAAAAGAGATTTTTTATAGAGAAAAGACTTAACAAATTAATTGTGTTTTTCAATTTTTTTGTACTCCAGCATTGGATTTATGTACAATGAATTGATCGTTTTTTAAATTTAAAAGACTTAAAATTCAGGTTTTAATAATCTTGTTTCCTTTGTAGCTATTTATATTACAATGATATTAATAATTATTTAATTTTTTATTTGCGAGTATTTATGATTTTTTTATATTTGTAATCGATTGCATAAAATAAAATGATAAAATTTTCTAAAAAATTTCGAAATCAATTAAGCTTATCCGCTTTTGGTATATTTCTCTTAACAGCATGTACGGTACAAAAGGTTTCTTCTGATTCCCTAGAAGAGTTTCCCATGGAAAAAATGCTGGCTATCGAAAAATCAGTTAAAGAGCCTAAATTTAAAAATACGGTTTATAATATTTTAGATTTTGGGGCTGTTGCCGATGTTAAAACATTAAATACCGAAAGTATTAAAAAAGCCATTTTGGAATGCAGCAAAAAGGGTGGCGGAAAAGTGATTGTTCCTGCAGGTAAGTTTTTAACAGGTCCAATACATTTAGAGAATAACGTGAATTTACACTTGGAGGAAGGAGCAGAAATTTTGTTCAGTACCAATCCTAATGATTTTCCTATAGTTCATACCACTTTTGAGGGAATGGAGCTGATGAATTATTCCCCACTCATCTATGCAAAAGGCAAAAAAAATATTGCAATTACCGGAAAAGGAACTTTAAACGGGCAGGGAAATAATAAAAATTGGTGGCCATGGAAAGGAAGTACTTCTGAAGGTCATACCTATGGATATGTAAAAGGACAGCCCAGTCAACACGATGAAGCAAATTTGCCAAGATTGATGAAAATGTCTGAAGAAAACACGCCGGTAAAAGATCGGATTTTTGGAAACGGTCATTATCTAAGACCCAACTTTATTGAACCGATGGAATGTGAAAACGTTTTAATAAAAGATATCACCATTATTAATGCTCCTTTTTGGATTATACATCCCTTCAAAAGTAATTCAGTGATTATAGACGGAGTGAAAGTGATTAGTCATGGTCCAAACA
>JAEZWE010000186.1 GCA_023420435.1 Bacteroidota bacterium | reverse complement strand
TGGTAATTCCGGTATCTGGACCGTGAGCTCTACCATTTATATAAAGAGAACACATGCCGCAGATTCCTTCGCGACAGTCGTGATCGAAAGCAACAGGTTCTTTTCCTTCGTTAATTAACTTTTCGTTCAAAATATCCAACATTTCTAAAAATGAAGAATCTGTTGAAACATCCGAAATTTTGTAAGTTTCGAATTGTCCTTTTGTTTTATTGTTTTTCTGTCTCCAAATTTTCAGAGTCAGGTTCAAGCCTTTTTTTGTACTCATTTTAATTATTTTTTTGGAGATTATTTATAACTTCTTTGTTTCACTTCAATATTATCGTACACTAATGTTTCTTTGTGAAGAATTTCTTGGTTAATGTCCAAACCTTGATATTCCCAACATGCAACATACATGTAATTAACATCATCTCTTTCTGCTTCACCATCTGGTGTAGAATGATCTTCACGGAAATGTCCGCCGCAAGATTCATTTCTTTCCAAAGCATCTTTTGCCATTAATTGACCTAATTCCAGAAAATCTGCAACTCTGAAGGCTTTTTCCAGTTCCATATTCATGCTGTTGGCTTCACCGGGAACTTTTACATTTTTCCAGAAATCTGCCCGAACTTCTTCAATTTCTTTAATAGCTTCACGCAAACCTTCAGGAGTTCTTCCCATCCCCACTTTATTCCACATAATGTTTCCTAATTGTTTATGGAAATGATCTACTGAATGCGTTCCATTATTATTCATGAAGAAATCAATTTTATCTTTTACTTCTTTTTCGGCAGAATTAAACGCTTCAGAATCTGTAGGTATTTTTCCTGTTCTAATATCTGCAGAAAGGTAATCTGCAATTGTATATGGAAGAACAAAATAACCATCTGCCAAACCTTGCATTAAAGCAGAAGCTCCTAATCTGTTGGCTCCGTGATCTGAAAAATTTGCTTCACCAATTACAAAACATCCAGGAATTGTCGATTGTAAATTATAATCAACCCAAACTCCACCCATGGTATAATGCACCGCTGGATAAATCTTCATTGGTGTTACATAAGGATTGTCTGCTGTAATTTTTTCATACATCTGAAAAAGGTTTCCGTATTTTTCTTCTACCCAAGCTTTTCCTAAATCATAAATCTGCTGTTGAGACGGATTATGAATATTTTTTTCAGTAGCGGATTCTTTTCCTTTTTTTAGAATTTCTGAAGAGAAATCCAAGTAAACACCTTCTTTGGTGTCGTTATTTTCGATACCGAAACCGGCATCACATCTTTCTTTTGCTGCCCTTGAAGCTACGTCACGTGGAACCAAATTTCCGAAAGCAGGATATCTTCTCTCCAAATAATAATCTCGGTTTTCCTCCGCGATATTTTCCGGTTTCAAATTTCCTTCTCTGATCGCAATGGCATCTTCAATATTTTTAGGAACCCAAATTCTTCCGGAATTTCTTAAAGATTCCGACATCAAAGTTAATTTCGATTGTTGCGTTCCGTGAACCGGAATACAGGTTGGGTGAATTTGCACGTAGCAAGGATTTGCGAAATACGCTCCTTTTTTATGAATTTTCCAAGCTGCAGAAACATTAGAACCCATTGCATTAGTAGAAAGGAAATAAACATTTCCATAACCTCCGGAAGCAATAACAACTGCGTGTGCAGAATGTTTTTCAATTTCTCCCGTTACTAAATTTCTGGCGATAATCCCACGAGCTTTTCCATCAACAATTACCAAATCCATCATTTCGTGACGGTTGTACATTTTGATACGTCCTTTACCAATTTGACGACTCATCGCGGAATATGCTCCTAACAATAACTGTTGTCCGGTTTGTCCTTTTGCGTAAAATGTTCTTTTTACCTGAACTCCACCAAATGAACGGTTATCTAACTGACCGCCGTAATCTCTTCCAAAAGGAACACCTTGTGAAACACATTGGTCAATAATATTTGCAGAAACTTCAGCAAGTCTATATACGTTCGCTTCTCTTGCTCGATAATCTCCACCTTTAATGGTATCATAAAATAATCGGTAAGTGGAATCGCCGTCTCCTTGATAATTTTTTGCCGCATTAATACCACCTTGAGCCGCAATAGAGTGCGCTCTTCTTGGCGAATCCTGATAACAGAATGCTTTTACATTATAGCCTTGCTCCGCTAAAGTTGCAGCGGCTGAACCTCCTGCTAAACCAGTTCCTACAACAATAATATCAATTTTGTCGCGGTTGTTGGGCGCCACCAAGTTCATGTGGTCTTTATGATTTTTCCATTTGTCCTTTAGCGGACCTCCAGGAATTTTTGAATCTAATTTGCTCATTTTTAAAATTTTAAATTTTGAATTTTAAATTTTGAATTTTTTCAAAACATTAAAATTATTGAGTTACAAAGTGAAAAATTGCGATAATAATAAAACCAGCAGGAATTAATATAGAATACCAATTACCAAAAGCCTTAATTATTGGGGTATATTTTGGATGTCTTGCACCAATGGATTGAAAAGAAGACTGAAAACCATGCGCTAAGTGAAGCCCCAACAAAACAAATGCTACAATATAAAAAATCACCCTCCACAAATCTGCAAATTTCGCATGAAGCTCATGCCAAAATCTTGTCATATCATTAGGATCACCTTCTCCCGGAACATATTTATAGGTCATTTCATGCAACCAAAAATCATACATATGAAGCCCTAAAAAAGCTAAAATCACCAATCCCGAAATAATCATATTTCTAGACATCCATGTGGAATTGGCAGCGCCGTTATTCACTGCATATTTTACCGGTCTTGCTTTATTATTTTTAGCTTCTAAAACAAATCCCATAATGAAGTGAAAAAATACTGCAAAAATTAAGATTGGCTGCATCACAAACTGCACCGCGGGATTATAACCCATAAAGTAGGATGCACTGTTGAAAGCGTCTTCGCTAATAACGGAGAGCAAATTCACAGAAAGGTGCATCACAAGGAAAATGAGCAAAAACATTGCAGACAATGCCATTGCATACTTTCTACCAATAGTAGAACTCGTTAAACCTGCCATAAATATTTGATTAGTTTGAATTTTTACAAAGTTAAAAAAATGTTAAGGGAAAGGAAAGTGAGAAATATCAGAATATTACAGTTTGGAATACTTCTAAATAAACTCAATCCATATTACTCCAAAAAAAAGGTCTTACCATTGATCTGTATTGAATTGACCTCATCTGCGATTTTCACCATTTCAAATTCAGTAATTCTTCTGGAACTAAGATAAGGTTTTACTATAAATTTTTTGAAATTTTCTTCATTTTTAAGACTTTTCTGGTAAAAGAAAACTTTATTCTGTTTTTTGAATATTAAAGTTTTGTCTTTAAGATAAGCAACTTCAACTATCTCATTTTTAGTTTGATAATATAAATCAAGACCCACCCTTAATCCAAAAAAAACAAAAAGTGATAAAGCCAATTTCAAAGAAGATTCAAAATTTTTCTTTTCAAGAATAAACCGAAGAAAATAGGCTGAAATTAATAATGCAATTACTTCCAAAAGATTCATCGAGATGTTTTCAAAATACAGAAAATCAAAACTGGCAAAACCATGGATAATTTTCAATAAAAACTGAATAATTTCATCATATATTGAGCTTAAAATTGAAAAATCAAAAGCAAAAGCAAAGAGGATCGTAAGAAACAGTGACAAAACAATAATAATCTCGGAAAAAGGGATAATGATCAGGTTTGCAAAAATTGAAATAAAAGAATATTGATGAAAATAATAAATCACTAAGGGTAAAGTGGCAATTTGGGCACTCAAACTAACCGAAGGAATATTCACCAAAATTTTTTGAAAATCATTTTTAGGTTTAGGCAAAAATTTCAAAAAAGTATCATTTAACCAAAAAATTCCGAAAACGGCAATAAAGCTGAGCTGAAACCCGACATCAAAAATTTGATGGGTGTCAAAAAATAAAATTAAAAAAGCCGCTAAAGCCATGGAATGCATTAAATCGGGTTTCCTTTCCAACAAAACAAAGCCATAATACATCGAAATCATAATAGAACTGCGAACAACAGAACTTCCATAATCAATAAAAACGGTAAAAAACCAAATAAAAATCAATGATAACAAAATGGCTAAATTTCTCCGTTTTGAATGAAAAAAAATTTTAAGAATCATCATCAACAAGCCGAAAATGACCACCATGTGTGTTCCCGAAATAGCCAAAAGATGCACCAATCCTGTTTTTGAAAAATCGGAAACCGTTTCTGAGTCCATTTCGGTTCGGTCAGCCAATATTATTCCCTTCAGAAATTCCTTCGATTTATCATTCATTTCAGAAAGCTCTATTTCCGAAATAATTTTCAGTCTTTTTTGTTTAATTTTTTCCGCTAAAGAAAGGCGATCTTTCTTACTTTCAAGAATATTTCCTGCTACAAAACCTTGATAAAAAATATCTTTTCTGCTGAGATATTTCGCATAATTAAACTGAAAATCGTTTTGGGGAGGTTCCACCTTATTCAGATAAATTTCTGCCTGATAATAATGCTCAAAATCCAAAGATTTTTCTGTTTTGGGAATAGAAAAAACAGCTTTAAAAGGCAAGAATTTTTTATTTTCTGAACTCAAAATTAAAACTTCATACCGTTTATTTTTGGTATTGGAATTTAATTTTTTTTGAAGTTCAAAAACGACTTTTTCTTTTTTGTTAAAGTGAATTTGGGGATCTTGATGCTGGTTGAAAAAATGACAAAAAATTCCCAAACAGAACGAAAACAATAAAATAAACAGTTTTTTTAATTTTAGCAACCATCCAACACGTAAAAACCCAAAAATAAAAAGAAGAAAACTGATCGAGAACAAAAACAGAACTTCACCTTTTCCGAAATTCACGTTTTCACAAACAAGAATTCCGGAAATAAAAAAAACACAGCATAAAAGTAATGGCTGCTTCCTCACAGTTCAATTAGTTTTTATTAAAGTTAACAAAACCAATTGAATAACCAATAAAATTTATTTCAGAAGGGTGATTATTTTCGCTGCATTTTCACTGGCACCTTTTCCGCCGAGTTTTTTTCTTAGAATTTCGTAATCCGAAAGTATTTTTTGACGGTTTTCTCCTAAAATTAAATTCAATTCCTTAACCAAATTATCTGTATTTAATTCACTTTGAATCAATTCCTTAACAACTTCTCGATCCATGATTAAATTCACCAAAGAAATGTATTTGATATTTTTTACCAAGCGTTTTCCGATTTCGTAAGAAATCCGGCTTCCACGATAACAAACCACTTCAGGAACATTCAAAAGAGCCGTTTCCAAAGTTGCGGTTCCCGAAGTTACGAGTGCTGCTTTAGAACACCTTAACAAATCGTAGGTTTTATTTGAAACAAAATGAACATTATCGTCCACAAATTTTTGGTAAAATTCCTTCTCCAAACTTGGAGCACCTGCAATAACAAATTGATAATCAGAAAAATAATTTCTAACCGAAAGCATCACTTCCAACATTTTTTCTACTTCCTGTTTTCTGGAACCGGGTAAAAGTGC
This sequence comes from Bacteroidota bacterium, assembly GCA_023420435.1. Lineage (GTDB taxonomy): Bacteria > Bacteroidota > Bacteroidia > Flavobacteriales > Weeksellaceae > JAEXBA01. The sequence goes on along the minus strand of JAEZWE010000186.1, from coordinate 2,023 downwards.
AATGATTTCCTTTTCGTTTAAACCATTTTCTTTTTTAAAATTTTCAATGTTAATTTCTTGCAAATCCGAAATCGCATCCAACAAAGGATGTCCCACAAAATGCGCATCAATATGGTGTTTTTTGTAAAAATCTTTCTCAAAAGGAAGAATTACGAGCATTTCATCCACATACTTTTTCACCGTTTCTACTCTGCTTTCTTTCCACGCCCAAAGCTGTGGCGAAATGTAATAGACCACCTTAATTCCCAAATTTTTTGCAAATTCGGCAATCCGCAGATTAAAACCGGGATAATCAATGAGAATTAAAATATCAGGTTGGTAATTTTGAATATCTTTTTTACAAAATTTAATGTTTCCGAGAATAGTTCGAAGATTCAAGGCGACTTCCAAAAATCCCATAAAAGCTAAATCTTTGTAATGTTTTACAGGATTTTTTCCTGCCACTTTGGACATCAGATCTCCACCCCAAAAACGAAATTCTGCTTCAGGATCTTGCTTTTTGAGTTCTTTCATTAAATTGCTTCCGTGCAAATCACCGGAAGCTTCGCCTGCTATAATATAGTATTTCAATTGAAATTTTGAATTTTGAGTTTTGAATTTTGAATTGAAAACCAAAACTCAAAACCGAATATTTAATGTAAATTTGTGTTCAAAGATAATGATAAAATGGATGAAGATTTCCAAATAAAAAATAAAGTTGCGGACAGCGGTTTGGTGAATTTTGACCTTTCCAAACTCGTCCCAAAAGGTGAAAGAAAAGGAATTGATCTAAAAGATTTTCTTTGGGAAGGCATGATTTTGAAAGAAAAAGATTTTCGGGAAAAAGTTTCGGCAATCGTTGCTGAAGATTATCAGGATTGTTACGTTTATATTTATAATTCTGCAGAGGCTATTGTTCCGCTTTGGGCGTATTTTCTCATCACCTCAAAATTAACCGACTATACCAAAAAAATTGTTTTCGGAAACCGCGAAGATTTAGAAATTTTATTAATGCATAATGCTATACAAACTTATGACTTTACAGATCTGTTCCACAAAAGAGTTTTGGTTAAAGGTTGCAGCGACGAAACTATTCCCGAAAACGCTTATATTGAACTGGTGGAACAACTGAAACCGATTGTAAAATCATTAATGTTTGGGGAAGCATGTTCCAATGTTCCAATTTTCAAAAATTAATTTATTGATTTCAAATGGGTTAAAATTTATTAGTAAATTCATTGACCAAAAAAATTCTTAGGAATATTTTTTGTTACATTTGGAACTTAGATTAATTTTAAAACACAAAAAACTATGGGTTTATTAGATTTATTAACCGGAAATGCCGGAAACCAAGTAGCGGAAAGTGCTGAAAACAAATTTGGCGTTTCAAAAAATCAAATCATCGCTCTTTTAGCTGTAGCTGCACCTTTGGTGATTTCTTATTTACGAAACAAATCTCAAGATTCTAACGAAGCAGAATCTTTAAATAATGCTTTGGACAGAGATCATGACGGAAGTATTTTAGACAATCCTTCACAAGTTGAGGAAAGACAACAGGAAGGAGGTTCTATTTTGGATCATATTTTCGGTCAACAAAAAAACACAGTTGAAAATTCGCTTTCCGAACAAACCGGAATTTCGATGAACAAAATCGGACCGATTTTGGCGATGTTGGCTCCGCTAATTATGGGTTACATCGGAAAAGAAAAACAACAAAGCAACACCGGAGCTGGAGGTTTAGGCGATCTTTTGGGCGGAATTTTGGGCGGTGCTCAAAACCAAGTTCAGCAACAAGATTCCAATCCTTTGAATGATATTTTGGGACAAGTTTTAGGAGGCGGACAACAACAAGCTTCTAACAATCCTTTGAATGATATTCTTGGACAAGTTCTTGGAGGAGGACAACAACAGCAACAACAAGGTGGACTGGGAGGACTTTTAGGTTCTATCCTTGGAGGTGGAAGATAATTTTAAAATTATTTCTTTAAATAATGAAGCCGCAAAATTTGCGGCTTTTCTCGTTTTAAATTCGACACTTTTCGGG
>JAEZWE010000169.1 GCA_023420435.1 Bacteroidota bacterium | reverse complement strand
TTCCTGCAGTTTCAGATTTCAAAACTTCCACCATTCAAGGTTCTGATATTTCCCCAAAATTTGATACCCAATATCAAAACAATTTTGTGCGTTTCGGAATGGGAAATTTTGGAAAAATTTTGGGTGATGCCAATTTTTCAAAAATATTGGAAAATAAAGTTGAAGTAGGAGGAAATGCCCATTTTTTTTCCACCAACGGACTTGAAAAACAATATGCTTGGAATTCAGAAATCAGTACGGCAGAAATTGGTGCATTTTTAAATCATTATGGTGAAAAAGGGAAATTCAACTTGAATGCTCAGTTTGATTTGGATGATTACAATTATTACGGAATTTATGCTTTAGAACCCGCTTCTGATATCGATTTGCAACAGAAAACCAATCAGTTCAAATTAAATGGTTATTACGATTTTTACGATAATAATATTTTAAATGATGTCCGTGTAAAATCTTCCTTTTTGTCGGATCATTTTGATGCCAAAGAAAGTTCAGTTTCAGCGGCTTTAAATCTTTCAAAACATGCTGTAGAACTTAGAAAATTAGGAGATGTAACGTTAAACGGAGATTTAGGAATTGGTTTACAAACGCAACAAACCGATTTTTCTGTTTTAAATCAAAATTCTGCAAATTTTTTCAATTTTGAAGTTTCTCCAAAAGTTACTTTTTTCAAAAATAAATCCTATTTATCCTTAGGAAGCGATTTTTCTTTTTTGAATTCAAAAAATGTCAACAATATTTCTCCAGAAAAAACTTCCAACAAAACGTTTTGGTTTCCAAAAGCTGAAATTTTGTATTATGCCATGCCTCAATTTCAATTTTATGCCGGCGTGGATGGTGGTTTAAAACTAAACTCTTTTGCAGATTTTCTTCAGGAAAATCCATTTGTAGTTTCGGATCAGGAAATTCGAGCGACAGAAAAAAAATATCAAATTTATTTTGGGCTAAAAGGAGATATCGATCAAAATATAAAATATGATGTTTCTGCAGGTTATGGAAAAATCAATAATATTATGTTTTTCAGAGCCAATGATTTATTTGATAACACTTTAACTCTAAATCGTTCTGCATATAATTTTGCAAATGTTTTCAGTGCTACTTATGATAATGGAAATGTTAGTGAAATTAAGGGGAGTGTTCAATATTTTCCATTAGCCAACTTAGCTTTAGATGCCGAAATAAATTTTCAAAAATTTGATTTGGAAAATTATGAGAATATTTACAACAAACCTTTGTTAAAAGCCAGTTTAGGCGGTAAATATACTTTGCTGGATAAAAAATTATTATTGGGTGCGAAAGCATTTTTTGTTTCGGACAGAACGACAAATTCTTTCGACATTAGTAATATCGCTGCTGTTCCTTTCTATTCTTCTGTTGAAAATACCAATGAAAAACTGGGAGGTTATGCAGATCTGAACCTTTCTGCTGAATTCAAAGTTCATAAAAATTTCAGTATTTTCGCACTTGGAAATAATTTACTGAATACAAATTACCAAACTTTCAAAGGTTATAAAGTTTTAGGAACTCAAATTGTGGGTGGAGTAAAAATCAGTTTTTAAAAAATTTTAAAGATTTTCGGGCTCATAGTTTAATGGATAGAATTAAAGATTCCGGTTCTTTAGGTTGAGGTTCGATTCCTCATGAGCCTACAAAAGAGACTTGTTGAAGTCTCTTTTTCTTTATTATTAAAAAATAAGCAGTTGTTTAACTAAAAAATTTGGTGTATATTTGCAGTGTTTTTACGGGAAACTGTAGAATAATTTTTTTTCATCATTTGTGTTTTTGAAATCGCGTTGCAAAACGCGATTTTTTTTGATTTTATATTGGATGAAATTTATTATTGTTGTAACTTTAATGTGTTAAACAAACAAATTTTAAAATCATGGAGAACCATACTTTAAATCACGAATTTCCTGAATTTGAAGCCAAAATTGTTGAATTAAAAGCCAATGATGAAAAATTCAGAAACATGTATGTAAATTATGAAGAAGTAAATGCATTAATACAGCATTATGAAGAAGGCGAACAAAACCATACTACGGATGAACATTTAACAGATTTGCGGAAAAAAAGGGTACATCTTAAAGATGATCTTTATGCTTATCTCAGTCAATAATCTTCAAACAAAAGCGGCTTTTAGTCGCTTTTTTTTAATTTTTTGTAAACAAAATTTTTTTCTTACTTCTTTTAAATATCATTTCTTATTTTTATTTATTAAAAAAGGGTTTCAAAGTAATTGACATTTGAAAGTGAGAAAATCTTAAGAAATTTCTATAAAAATTTTAAAATTTCAATTATAATCGTATCTTGCACCAAATTATGTAATTCAGATTTCAATCAATGTTCAAAAATTGTTGATTTCGAACTTATTTAATCAACAAAACATTTTTTTATGAACATTTTTATTTCAAACCTTAATTACAACACTGCAGAAGAAGAATTGCAGGAACTTTTCGAAAAATTCGGAACTGTAGATTCCGCTAAAATTATTACAGACAAATTATCTGGAAGAAGTCGCGGATTTGCTTTCGTAGAAATGCCAAATGATGATGAAGCAAGACAAGCTATTGAAGCACTTCACCAAACAGAATTCAAACAGAGAAATCTAAATATCGCTGAAGCGCAGGCTAAAGAACCAAAACCAAGAAGCTTCGGTGGCGGTGGAAAAGGAGGTTTCAGAAGAGAAGGAGGTTCTAACGGAAACTGGTAACTACACTTCCATCTAAAAAACATAAAAGTTCAGGACTTTCCTGAACTTTTTTTTGTTTTATATAATTTCCATACATGGTTTTCACGGAATTATTCTTGATGCAAAAAATCAAAATAATCTAAAAAATCAAAATATGAACACCAAGAGACTTTCCGCAAAAATGGAAAAAATGCTCAGCGATCAAATGAATCTTGAAGATTTGCAATCCCACAATTATCTTTCTTACGGAATTTGGGCTGCAGATGAAGGTTATGCCGGAATTTCCAATTTTTTGTTTCGTCATGCCAATGAAGAACGAAATCATTCCATAAAATTCATGATGTATATTCTGAATCGGGGTGGAAAACCTACCATCACAGCCATGAAAGCGCCTTCAAAAGATCCAAAAAGTATGACCGAATGTTTCGATGAGGTTTTTAAACATGAAGTGGAAAACACTACCGCAATTTATAAAATTGTAGATTTAGCTTTAGAGGAAAAAGATTGGGCTACTTGGAACTTTTTACAATGGTTCGTAAAAGAACAAATTGAAGAAGAAACTCTAGCCATGGATATGATCGATAAACTGAAAATTGCGGGAGGAGACAAAGCTTCAGACGAATCCTTAAATGATTTGGATCGCGAATTTGGAAAAATGGCGGATGATGCAGATATGGCAAGAGATGCCACCGCAGAAAATCCCTAAAGACTTCAACATATATTCTTTAAAATCTGTTCTTTTCGGAACAGATTTTTGTTTTGAAAAGAGTATCTTTGCACACTTCTAAAAAGCTTAAAGCATTTTGCCGAAAGCATAAAGCAATTTTATATGAAATGTGGAATCGTAGGACTTCCAAACGTAGGAAAGTCAACTCTTTTTAATTGTTTAAGTAACGCAAAAGCACAATCTGCGAATTATCCTTTTTGTACTATAGAACCCAATTTAGGAACCGTTTCTGTTCCGGATCCTCGTTTAAATAAATTGGAAGAATTGGTAAATCCTGAAAAAGTTGTTCCTGCCGTTGTTGAAATTGTAGATATTGCAGGATTGGTAAAAGGAGCTTCAAAAGGAGAAGGTTTAGGAAATCAGTTTTTGGCAAATATCCGTGAATGTGAAGCCATCATCCATGTTTTAAGATGTTTCGAAAACGGAAATATTGTTCATGTAGAAGGTTCTGTAGATCCTTTAAGAGATAAAGAAATTATCGATATCGAATTGCAATTGAAAGATTTGGAAACCGTAGGAAAAGCGGTTGAAAAAGCCAAGAAATTCATAAAATCAGGAAAAAAAGAGGATATTTTGACTTATGAAACGCTTCAAAATCTTCAAAAATTTTTAGAAGACGGAAGAAATGCTAGAGAATTTGAAACTAACGATTTTACCAAACCAATTTTGGATGAAGTTCAACTTCTAACCAAAAAACCGATTCTTTATGTTTGTAATGTGGATGAAAACTCCATAAAAAATGGAAATGAATGGATTGCAAAAGTGGAGGAAATGGCAGCTAAAGAAAACGCTGAAGTAGTTGTTTTAGCCGCACAAATTGAAGCGGATATCAATGAACTGGAAACGTATGAAGAACGACAAATGTTTTTGGAAGAATTAGGATTGGAAGAACCTGGTGTAAACCGTTTGATCAGAAAAGCTTATGATTTACTGAAATTGCAAACCTATTTCACGGCAGGAGTAAAAGAAGTTAGAGCTTGGACGATTGGAAAAGGTTGGACCGCTCCACAAGCTGCAGGAGTTATCCACACCGATTTTGAAAAAGGT
>JAEZWE010000076.1 GCA_023420435.1 Bacteroidota bacterium | reverse complement strand
ATTTTAGAAGACCTTGTTGTACACCTTCTCCGGAAACATCTCTTGTAATACTTGGATTGTCGGATTTTCTTGCAATTTTATCAATTTCATCAATAAAAACGATTCCTTTTTCCGCTTTGTCTACATCATAATCTGCAACCATTAAAAGCCTGGACAAAATACTTTCCACATCTTCACCAACATAGCCCGCTTCAGTAAGAATTGTTGCATCAACAATGCAAAACGGAACATTCAGTTCTCTTGCAATTGTTTTTGCCAGCAAAGTTTTTCCGGTTCCAGTTTCACCAATCATGATGATGTTGGATTTTTCAATCTCTACTTCCCGGTTTTCGTCTTTTGCATGCAACAATCTTTTATAATGATTGTAAACTGCAATTGAAAGCTGTTTTTTCGCCTGATCTTGTCCAATAACATATTGATCCAAAAATCCTTTAATTTCTTTTGGTTTTTTCAGTTCGTCCAAATTTTCTGCAGGTGAAAAACCTTCACTTTTCCCTGAATCTTTTACGATAGAATGCGCCTGTTCAATACAGTTTTCGCAAATAAATCCGTTCTGTCCGGAAACCAGAATTTGTACTTCGCTTCTTTTTCTTCCGCAGAATGAACATTGATTTGAATTCATTTAAAAAAAAAATAAATTTTGATAAAAAATGTCAAAGAATTTTCTCTGACAAATAATTTTAAGCGTTAATAATAGCGTTTTGAATTTCCTGATATTCTTCATGTGAAAGTTTTAAACGTTCGTTGCTGAAGTTGAGATCCGCAACAGAATTCAAGGGCACCAAATGAATATGGGCATGTGGAACTTCCAAACCTACAACCGCCACACCAACACGAACACAAGGAACTGCTTTTTTCAATTTTTTGGCCACTTTCTGAGCAAAACTCCACAAATTTTTATACGCTTCACTTTCTAAATCGAAGATCAAATCCACTTCCTTTTTTGGAATTACCAAGACGTGTCCTTTCACCAATGGCATCACATCCAAAAATGCTAAAAAGTTTTCATCTTCGGCAATTTTGTAAGCAGGAATTTCGCCATTAACAATTTTTGAAAAAATTGAGCTCATTTTTTAAAATTTTACAATGAAATTTCTAAAACTTCAAAAGACAGTTTATTTCCGTTGGGAAGAGAAATTTCAGCGGTTTCACCAACAACTTTTCCTAACAATCCTTTTGCAATAGGAGTATTTACAGAAATTCTACCGGTTTTAATATCCGATTCGTTATCTGGAACCAAAGTGAATTTTTGTTCTTGCTTTGTTGCATTATTTTTCAATCTTACCGTTGTAAGAATCGCTACTTTTGAGGTATCTAATTGAGATTCGTCAATTACTTTTGATGAAGAGATAACATCTTTCAATTTTGCGATTTTCATTTCCAGCATTCCCTGTGCTTCTTTAGCAGCATCGTATTCAGCATTTTCAGAAAGGTCTCCTTTATCTCTGGCTTCAGCAATTTGCTGCGTAATTTTTGGTCTTTCAATGGTTTCCAACTGCTCCAGTTCGGTCTTCATTTTCTCTAAACCTTCTTTTGTAACATATGTTGCCATATTTTTGTTATTTTTGGAATTAGTAAAAAAAAATTATCCGGCCAGTAAAGCCCGGACAATGTTTATGTATATATTTCGTTGGACAAATATAGGATTTTTTTTAAAATGAAAAAACGTTTATATAGTTTCTTGTCGCTTATTATTTTATTGACAACCAGTTATTTAACATTAAACTCTTGCCGAACTACGGAAGAAACAGTAACTTGTTTTCCTAATACTGCTATTAGTGTAGTACTCAATCTCAATTTACCGGCTTATCAAAATTTACAAAATGTTAATGGCTGGGTTTATATTGATGAACAAAGCTCCGGAACAAGAGGATTAATTGTGGTAAGAACGAATAATGGATTTAATATCTATGATCGAAATGCACCTCATCTTTGTCCGGATTCTAATACAACACTTCAAGTAGTTGACAACATAAAAATTGTTTGCCCAAAAGATAATGCAATGTGGATTCTTTTATCCGGAGTTCCTACCAATATTGCGGAAGTTTCTCCCAAAATGTATTTCTATAATTACGACTCTTCAAGCGATGTTTTAACGATTTATAATTAATTGATGAAAATTGTTATCCAAAGAGTTAGCGAAGCCGAAGTAAAGGTTGAAGAAAAAAGTGTAGGTAAAATCAACAAAGGTTTTCTCCTTTTAATCGGTATTGAAGTTGATGATGAAATTAAAGATGCAGATTGGCTGATTCAAAAAATATTAAATCTCAGAATTTTCAGTGACGAAAATGGAAAATTAAATCAATCTATTACAGATATTAAAGGCGAACTCCTGTGTGTAAGCCAGTTTACATTAATTGCTGATTATAAAAAAGGGAATCGACCTTCCTTCATTAAAGCAGCAAAACCTGAAAAAGCCATTCCTCTTTTTGAATATTTTAAAGGTGAAATTTCCAAAAGCCAATTAAAATGCGAAAGTGGAATTTTTGGCGCCGACATGAAAGTGAGTCTTTTAAATGACGGTCCTGTAACTATTGTTATGGACAGTAAAACTAAAAATTAAAAAAGATGCTTCTTTCGAAGCACCTTTAATACAATTAAAATTAATTTTCCGTCGCCCTGAAAACGATTCCGGTTTCATCGAAATAATCCATCGTAATTCGCTCTCCGTGATTTACCGTTCCTGCCAAAATATCTTTGGAAAGTTTGTTCAACACTTCCTGTTGAAGCACCCTTTTCAGTGGTCTTGCTCCGAAACTCGGGTCATAACCTTTGTCTGTTAAATATTTTATGGCATCTTCCGTTGCCGTTAAAATAATGCCATTTTTCTCCAACATTTTATTGAAACCTCGCAACTGATATTGCACAATTTTTCCGATTTCTTTTTTATTCAGCGGTTGGAAAAGTACTACTTCATCAATTCTGTTCAAAAACTCAGGTCTTAAAGTTTGTTTCAGTAATCCGAAAACTTCTTCTTTGGTTTTTTCAACCACTTCAAATTGATTTTCCTCAGTCAAATTTTCAAAATTTTCTTGAATAATATGACTTCCCAAATTCGAGGTCATAATGATAATCGAGTTTTTGAAATTCACAACTCTACCTTTATTGTCGGTCAATCTCCCATCGTCCAAAACCTGCAACAAAGTGTTGAAAACATCGGGATGTGCTTTTTCAATTTCGTCCAAAAGCACTACAGAATAAGGTCTTCTTCGAACTGCTTCCGTCAATTGTCCGCCTTCATCGTAACCAACGTAACCCGGAGGCGCACCAACCAAACGCGAAACAGAATGTCTTTCCTGATATTCGCTCATATCAATTCTCGTCATATTATTTTCGTCATCGAAAAGGAATTCTGCAAGCGCTTTTGCCAATTCCGTTTTTCCGACACCGGTTGAACCTAAAAACAAGAAACTTCCGATTGGTTTTTTATCGTCGTTCAAACCTGCGCGGTTTCGGCGGATTGCGTCAGCAACAGCAGTTATCGCTTCTTCCTGACCAACCACTCTTTTGTGAAGTTCTTCTTCCAAATGCAGCAATTTTTCTCTTTCGCTCTGCAACAGTTTCGTCACCGGAATTCCTGTCCATTTCGAGATAACTTCCGAAATGTTTTCTGCCGTTACTTCTTCTTTAATAAGTTCGTTTTCGTCATTTTGCATCAACAGCTCCAATTTCTTTAACTCGTCTTCTTTTTCCCGAAGTTTGCCGTATTGAATTTCTGCAACTTTCGCATAATCACCAACTCTGGAAGCGCGTTCTGCTTCCAATTTCAAGGCTTCAATTTCTTTTTTGATGGCGGTTAAATCCTCGGATTTTTGTTTTTCAGCCAACCATTTTGCATTCAAGGCATTTCTTTCTTCCTGAATTTTGGCAATATCTTCTTTTAAATGGTCAATCTTTGTTTGATTTCCTTCTCTGGAAATGGCAGCCAATTCAATTTCCATCTGCATTAGTTTTCGGTCGAGAACATCCAATTCTTCCGGTTTTGAATTAATTTCCATTCGCAATTTTGCCGATGCTTCATCAATCAAATCGATAGCTTTGTCGGGTAAAAAACGGTCTGAAATATATCTTTGAGACATTTCCACAGCCGCAATAATCGCTTCGTCTTTAATCCTTACTTTATGGTGAGCTTCATATTTATCTTTAATTCCACGCAAAATTGAAATCGCCGATTCCGTGTCCGGTTCTTCCACCATTACTTTTTGGAAACGTCTTTCGAGGGCTTTATCTTTTTCAAAATATTTTTGATATTCGTTGAGTGTGGTTGCTCCTATTGCCCGAAGTTCGCCCCTTGCTAATGCAGGTTTTAAAATATTCGCAGCATCCATTGCGCCTTCTCCACCTCCGGCTCCAACCAAAGTATGGATTTCATCGATAAACAAAATAATTTGTCCGTCGGATTTAATGACTTCATTAACCACAGATTTCAATCTTTCCTCGAATTCTCCTTTGTATTTTGCACCGGCAATTAACGCACCCATATCCAAAGAATAAAGGGTTTTGTCCGCCAAGTTTTCAGGAACATCGCCGGAAATAATTCGATGTGCAATTCCTTCTGCAATCGCTGTTTTTCCAACGCCGGGTTCTCCGATTAAGATTGGGTTATTTTTCGTTCTTCTGGATAAAATTTGCAACACTCTTCGGATTTCTTCGTCCCGACCAATAACGGGATCCAACTTTCCTTCCGCTGCGAGTTCGTTGAAATTTTTTGCGTATTTATTTAAACTTTGATACGTTTCTTCCGAACTGGCAGAAGTTGCTTTTGAACCTTTTCTAAGTTCTTTAATTCCGCCTTCCAATAATGATTTGGTTACGCCCATATCTTTCAACATCTTGGAAACTGGTGAAGAAACTTCAATTAATGAAAGCCACAAATGTTCGATGGTTACAAATTCGTCGCCCATTTTTTTAGCGATATTCGGAGCATCCAATAATACTTTATTTGCGGATTGAGAAAGATAAATATTTCCACCTTCTACTTTTGGTAAGGATTCGATGCTTTCCCGGTTTCTTTCCCGAACTAAATTGGCATCGGCTTCGGATTTTTTTAATAAAAAAGTGGAAATGTTTTCATCACTTTGGAAGATACCCTCCAAGAGATGTTGAGGTTCAATACTTTGATTGCCAAATTCCATTGCGACTTGCTGCGCTTTTTGGATGGCTTCTTGTGATTTTACGGTATATTGATTTAAATTCATCTTTTATATTTATTTTGGATTTATTTTACAAAAAATATACTTTTGTGAAATTCTTAAAATTTCCGGTCAAATTTTCCGAATTATTGAAATTTAGTTGTTTTCGAACTGACAAAATTTCATATTTTATTGATAGTTGTTAATAAATATTTTGGGGCTATGAATGCATATAAATTTATCACTAATATTTGATATTCAGTAAGTTTAAATGATTTTAAAATCATAAAGTATTTCATTATATTTGTAAAATTCACAATTTAAAAGGAATTTCACCTAATATATGCACCATTTTCATCCATTAAAAGCCAAAGAGGTTTTAAAAGAAACGAACGATTCCATTCACATCACTTTTGAAATACCAAAGGAACTTCGACACGAATTTTTGTTCAAGCAAGGACAATATTTAACGGTACGTTTTGAATTGGACGGCGAAGATTTGCGCAGAAGTTATTCCATCATTAACGCACCAACCGACGGAAATCTAGAGTTGGAAGTTTTGGTGAAAAAGATTGATGACGGTAGAGTTTCCAAGCATATTTACGAAAATTTAAAAGACGGCGATTTTGTAGAAGTTCTCGCTCCAATGGGACATTTTTACACGAATTATCATGCTTCGAACGAAAAAACGTATGTTGGTTTGGCTGCTGGAAGTGGAATTTCACCCGTTTTATCGAATATCATCGAGGCGCTTCATCAAGAGCCGAAAAGCAAAGCTTATTTGTTTTTCAGCAACAAAAGTTTTGAAGATATTATTTTTCGCAAAAAAATTGATCATTTAGCAACAAAATTCGAAGGAAGATTAAAGGTAGTTTATCTCCTTTCCCGGGAAAAACACTTTCAAGATGAACTGTTTGAAGGTCGTATTTCCGCAGAAAAACTCGACCAACTTTTTGGGCGTTTTCCGGAAATTCCGGTTCAGGAAACCACGTTTTTCATTTGTGGACCTACGGAAATGATTAAATCGATTTCCGATTTTTTGAAAAAAGAAAAGAAAGTGCCGTCGCTTCAAGTGATGTACGAATATTATTCACCACCAGATGATGAAGACAGTGCCGAAAAAAGTGAAGAATTCAAGAAAATTCCAAATCTGGAAAGTTTCGTAACTTTAATCATTGATGATGATGAGTACAACATCCATCTCAATTCCAAAAAAGAAAGCATTTTGGACAAAGCGTTGAAGGAGCATCTTCCGGTTCCTTTTGCTTGCAAAGGCGGAGTTTGTTGCACCTGTAAAGCGCAAGTAATGGAAGGCGAAGTTTTTATGGAAAAGAATTTTGCATTAACTGATGATGAAGTAGAAAGAGGTTTGGTTTTGACGTGTCAATGCCATCCTACAACCAATATTGTACTTTTGAATTACGACGTTTAGAAAATCTAAGGGCATATAAAATTCCAAAAGATGAAAAAAATTAATTTAGCCAAGATAAAAACCATACAACCAAATTATAAATTCGCCTCGATTATTGAGGTGAATAAAGAATATAAAGTGGATGGACTGAATATTTGGAACCATTATTGGAACTGTTCTGACCGATGTGTGGAAGTGGTAGGAAATGACGGTGAAATCTATTGTTTCAAAGAATATGAAATAACTTCAAACCAAAAAACCGTAAAATTCGTCGCAGGAGAATTTTCAAACGGAGAAATTGGGATTTTTATAAAAGATGAATTAATACAGGGAATTCTCTGATTTTGTAAAAGTACAACGTACTTTTTGAAAACTTAAAATCATTTTACATTGTACTTTGTACATTTTACTATTAAAAAAATGGAAAATCAAGAAAAATTTTTAGAATACGTACAAGCCGAAAATAAAGTTGAACCCAAAGATGTAATGCCAGAAGATTACCGGAAATTATTGGTTCGTCAAATGTCACAACATGCTCATTCCGAAGTTGTCGGAATGCTTCCTGAAGCCAATTGGATTTCCAGAGCACCCAGTTTAAGAAGAAAAATGGCACTTCTCGCAAAAATCCAAGATGAAGCAGGACACGGTTTGTATTTGTACGCCGCAACCGAAACTTTAGGAAACGGTGAAATCACGGCAGATCGAGATTCCACCTACAATGATATGCTGGAAGGAAAAGCAAAATATTCCAGTATTTTCAATTATCCCGCACTTTCTTGGGCAGATATTGGTGCAATTGGTTGGCTCGTAGATGGCGCTGCAATTATGAATCAGGTGATGTTGATGGGAAATTCGTACGGTCCTTATTCTCGAGCAATGGTTCGGATTTGCAAGGAAGAAAGTTTTCATCAGAGACAAGGCTATGAAATTCTCATGACGCTTTGTCGTGGGACCAAAGAACAAAAACAATTAGCACAAGATGCTTTGAACCGGTTTTGGTGGGCTGCACTGATGATGTTTGGACCCAATGACGACGAATCACCCAATTCAAAAAAATCCATGAATTATCGGGTAAAAAGGGAAAGCAACGATCATCTTCGACAGCGTTTTGTGGATGTTACCGTTCCACAAGCAGAATTTTTGGGACTTCAAATTCCAGACGAAAATTTAAAATGGAATGAAGAAAGAGGGCATTACGATTTCGGAGAATTACCTTGGGATGAATTTATGGAAGTCTTGAAAGGAAATGGTCCCGCCAACAAAAAGCGCATCGAAACCAAACGAAAAGCACAACGTGAAAACGCTTGGGTAAAAGAAGCGGCAATTGCTTTTGCAGAGAAACAAGAGAATTTGAAAATGAGTTAATTTGAGAATTTGAAAATACTTTTCGAAAACCTTGAATTTTAAACTTTAAACTTAGAACAAAAAACAAATGAGTAACTTAGAAATGTGGGAAGTTTTTATCCAAACCAAACCCGGACTTTCCCATAAACACGCAGGAACGATACAAGCAGCAACCGCAGAAATGGCGTTGCAAAATGCGAGAGATGTCTATACCCGACGAAAAGAAGGAACCTCGATTTGGGTGATTCCGGCAAAATATGTTGTAACTAGTGAAGGAATGGACAAAGAAGCATTCTTCGATCCAGCTGATGACAAACTCTACCGTCATCCTACTTTTTATCAAATTCCTAATGATGTGAAAAATATGTAAAAAAGCTTTCTTTCATCAGCCATCGGTCATCACCGAAGCAGATCAACGAAAGCCGAAAACAAAATTATGAAGAATTATATCTTAAAATTAGCCGATGATACCCTGATTATGGGACAGCGCCTTGCAGAATGGTGCGGAAAAGGACCTTATCTGGAGGAAGATATTGCTCTCACCAATATTGCGCTGGATTATTTGGGACAAAGTTCCAACTTTTATAAATATGCCGCTCAATTACAGGGTGAAAATAAAACAGAAGACGATCTGGCTTTTCTGCGTTACGAACATGAATATCTGAATGCCCATCTGGTAGAGCTTCCTAATGGCGATTATGCTCAAACCATTCTGAAAGTGTATTTCTTTTCTGTGTATCAG
>JAEZWE010000055.1 GCA_023420435.1 Bacteroidota bacterium | reverse complement strand
AGTTCCTTGTGTTGTTTATGGTGGTAAAGAACCTTTGAATTTCTCTACAGAAGAGAAATCTTTCAAAAATTTGGTTTATACTCCAGACGCACACACAGCTGAGCTTGTTATTGATGGTGAAACTATTCCTGCCGTACTTCAGGATATCCAGTTCCACCCAATTACAGATAAAATCCTTCATGTTGATTTTTATCAACTTTCGGATAACAAACCTGTAGTTATGGAAGTTCCTGTAAAAATTACGGGACGTGCAAAAGGTGTTGTTGCGGGTGGTGTTCTTCGCCAGTCTTTCAGAAAATTGAAATTGAAAGCAGTTCCTGCTAACTTACCAGATGAAATCGTAGTTGATGTAACCCCACTAAAAATTGGAAACAAAATTTATGTAGGAGATATCAAAGCTGATGGATTCACATTTATGCATCCGGACAATGCAGTTGTTGCAGCTGTGAAGATGTCTAGAAATGCAATGAAAGGTGGTGCAGGTGCAGCTGACGATGATGAGGAAGAAGTAGCAGCAGATGCAGCTCCGGCTGAAGGTGCAGCTACAGAAACTGAAGCTCCGGCAGCAGAATAATCTGTATAAAAATTAATATAACTCCTGGCTTTTAGTCAGGAGTTTTTTTATGTGAAATTTTGAAAATTTGAAAAAATAAATTCTCTAAATAATCCTTAAATTTGAACCCTTCTAAATTGTTACCTTTTGAGTGACTTATAAAGCTGAAAAGGTAAAATATTATAAAATTTAAAATGTTAGACCCCAATTCAATACGCAGTCAATTTCCCATCCTCAATCAACAGATTAATGGAAAACCTTTGATTTATTTGGACAATGCTGCCACTTCCCAAAAACCAAATTCAGTACTTGAAGTTTGGCAAAAATATTATACCGAAATTAACGCCAATGTTCATCGCGGAATCCATACGCTTTCTCAGCTTGCTACGGAAGAAATGGAAATTTCAAGAAGAAAAATTCAAAAATTTATTAATGCAAAAGAGGATTTTGAGGTTATTTTCACTCGTGGAACAACGGAATCTCTTAATTTAATTGCTTATTCTTTAGGAAATTCAAAAATTTTAAAAGAAGGTGATGAAATCATCATTTCCTATTTGGAGCACCATTCGAATATCGTTCCTTGGCAAATGCTTTGTGAAAGAACAGGAGCTGTTCTAAAAATAATTCCAATGGATGAAAATGGAATTCTTCAATTAGATTTTCTTGATAAAAACCTAAGCGAAAAAACAAAAATAGTTTCTGTAAACCAAGTTTCTAATGCTTTGGGAATTGTAAATCCTATTGAAGAAATTATTTCTAAAGTTCGAAATAACTCTAATGCTTTAATTGTGATTGATGGAGCGCAAAGTGCACCGCATTTCAAAATTGATGTTCAACAGCTTGATTGCGATTTTTTCGTTTTCTCCGGACATAAAATGTACGCTCCAATGGGAACCGGAATTCTTTATGGAAAAGAAGAAATTTTGAGAAAAATACAGCCTTTTCACGGAGGTGGAGAAATGATCGCGACTTGTTCTTTTGAAAAAACCACTTATGCCGATTTACCATTTAAATTCGAAGCCGGAACTCCCAATGTTGGAGGAAATATTGCTTTAGGAGCTGCAGTTGATTTTATTGAGAATATTGGTCACAAAAATCTGCAAAATCATGAAAATAATCTTTTGAAATACGCTCAAGAAAAACTTTTGGAAATTGAGGGACTAAAAATATATGGTGAAAATGCAAGAAGAACAGGTGTTGTTTCCTTTAATCTTGAAGGAGCCGGAATTTCCTCCGATGTAGGAATGATTCTCGATAAATTAGGAATTGCCGTTAGAACGGGACATCACTGTACACAACCGATAATGGATTATTTCAAAATTGCCGGAACAGTAAGAGCAAGTTTTGCTGTTTATAATACTTTTGAGGAAATTGATACCCTTGTTGAAGGAGTCAGAAAAGCACAAAGAATGCTCATGTAAAAATAAAAACCGCAAAATTTTTGCGGTTTTTTTTATTTAGATTCAGAAATTATTCTTTCCAATCAACAACAGCTCTAATAAAAGCTTCTGCATTTTCAACCGGGATATTGGGTAAAATTCCATGTCCAAGATTGGCAATATATCGGTCTTTTCCAAATCTGCGGATCATTTGATCCACCATTTTTCTAATCGTTTCCGGTGTTGAATGTAATCTTGCAGGATCAAAATTTCCCTGCAAAGTCATGGTATGGTTGGTTAAAGTTCTTGCAAATTCGGGAGTTATCGTCCAATCTACACCAAGTGCTGAAACCGGACTCATCGTCATTTCTTCCAAAGCAAACCAACATCCTTTTCCAAAAACGACAACATGCGTTAAAGGACTTAAGGCATCAACAATTTGCTTGATATATTTCCAAGAAAATTCCTGATAATCTTCCGCAGAAAGCATTCCTCCCCAAGAATCAAAAATCTGAACTGCAGAAACTCCTTTTTCTACTTTTCTTTTTAAATAAGCAATCGTAGTATCGGTAATTTTCTGTAAAAGTAAATGCGCAGCTTCCGGATTTTTAAAACAAAACGATTTGGCAATATCAAAAGCTTTTGATCCTTTTCCTTCTACACAATAGCACAAAATCGTCCATGGTGAACCTGCAAAACCAATTAGCGGAATTTCATGATCCAGTTTTATCAGGGTTAATTCTATGGCGTCAAAAACATAATTCAATGTTTCATCGACATTGGGAACTTCAATATTTTGAACTTGTTCCAAAGTTCTAATAGGATTTTCCAACCAAGGACCCACCGATTCTTTCATCTGAAAATCAATTCCCATCGCTTGTGGAACGACCAAAATATCAGAAAATAAAATCGCAGCATCCAAAGGAAATCTACGAATCGGCTGAACTGTAATTTCTGAAGCCAATTCCGGGGTTTGACAACGTGTGAAAAAATCAAATTTTTCGCGTAATGCAATAAATTCCGGTAAATATCTTCCCGCTTGTCGCATCATCCAAACTGGCGGTCTTTCAACCGTTTCTCCTCGTAATGCTTTTAAGTATAAATCGTTTTTAATCATAAATTTTATTTCTTAGAATCTGTGTTTTCGCGTGATTTTATCAACTTTAACAGATCTTGAAGGTTATTTTCACTACTCGTGAAAATTTCTTGTTTTGTGAATTTTTGAAGCTCTTTTTCGGTGGTTTTTCCGATAGAAAAAAGTATTTTATTCTCTAAAGAATTTCGTTGTGCAAAACTACGAACTCCGCTTGGAGAAAAAAAGACCAAAGCATCATAATTTTCCTCAATTTTGGGATTCAATAATATTGTTTTGTAAATAATTTCTTTTTGATAGAAAATCCCATTAGTTCTTAGTTTTTCATTTAAAATATCTAAAGATAAATCTCCTGCAAAGTGAACAAATTTATCATTTTTACAATTTTCAATAATAAAATTTGCCAATTCATCAGCGTTTTTTTCAATTCTTGAAACCGACAAACCTTTAGATTTTAGAAAATCTGCCGATTTTTCACCAACACAATAGATTTTATTATTCTTAATTTTAAATTGATTTTGAAAAAAGGAACGAACTGCATTTAAGCTGGTGAAAATGATGGATTTATCTTCCAAATCAAATGCTTCAATTTTCAAAAAATCAATCCGAATTACCTCAACAAAATCATAAGAAAAATGATTCCCTAAGTTTTCGGAAATCATTTGTTCATTTATTTTTTTGGTGTAAAGAATCTTCATTTTGGAAACTTAATTCTGAAAAATTTAATGCATTTTTGATCGAATTTCACTCATTATTTCTCTTCCCCCGTTATTCAAAACTTGGTTTGCAATTTCAGCTCCGTGATTTTTGTTTTTATCAAATTCAAAAATATCGTCAGTTTCGATACAGTTTTTTCCATCTAATGAACAAAGTCTGCCCACAAATCGCATTTTACCTTCTTGAATTTCAGCAAAAGCACCAATAGGTGCAGTACAACCACCTTCAAGGGTTTTTAAAAAATTTCTTTCCGTTTCTACACAAAATTGGGTTTGTTTATCATTTATGGATTTCAAAACTTCATTAATTTCCGTATTTTCATTGTGACCAACAATTGCAACCACACCTTGTGAAGGCGCAGAAAGCATAAAAGGCAATTCCTCGAAATCGATTTTTAATCCTAATCTTTGAGGTCCTGCCAAAGAAAACATAGTGGCATCCGCTAAACCTTCTTCTAATTTTTGCAAACGGGTTTGTACATTTCCACGGATATCTACAAATTCGGTATTGGGAAATTCTTTCAGCCAAAAGGCTCTTCTTCTTAAACTGCTTGTCGCAATTTTTAATTCGTTTAAAGGCTTGGTTTTAGCATTTGAATTTCTCACCAAAACATCTTGTGAAAAATCCCGTTTCAGATAGGCAATAATTTCCAGATTTTCGGGAAGTTGCGTAGGAACATCTTTCAAAGAATGAACGGCAATATCAATTTCTTTATTTAAAAGAGCGACATCAAGATCTTTGGTGAAAATTCCAGAAATTCCCATAGCATATAAAGGTTGATCCAGGTTTTTATCTCCGGAAGAAAGTATGGGTGTAATTTCGGTTTTAAAATTTCGGTTTTGTAGATTTCTTGCCACTTCTCTGGCTTGCCATAAAGCCAATGGAGAATTTCTTGTTCCGATACGAATTTGCATAAGTTCTGAATTTTGTGAAAAATACGGATTTTTTAGAACATAGAAAAAGCTAAGAATGTTTCTCCTGAAACTCGTTATTTGGCTGTTCCACAAAAATTTCATGCATTAGTTTGCTTACTTCTTCCGCCTTCATTGGGTTGTCGATGATAAATTTTGCAAAACGGTTGGTAATTTTCTGAATCATTTTTTCGGAAAGTTCCATATCATTAACGCCAATATAGCGATGCTTTTTGTGGATATTGTGCATTTCGTTTCTTTCCATATTTTTCAAAACTGCTTTAAAGTGATGAATTTTGGGAGCCATTTTTCTTTTTTTCTCCCACTCAGCAAAATCCTTAGCCATTTGTTTGATGATCATTTCCGCTTTTGGAACCTCTTTTTTACGCTGTTCCATGGTTTCGCTGATATGTTGAGAAAGGATATCAACATCGACCAACTCCACCTCATTTCGATCTCCAATTACTTTTTCCACATTATTGGGAATTGAAAGATCAATAACCAACATTTCTTTTCCTGAAGGAATCTGCTGGTTTTTTACAATAGGTTTTTCGGCTCCTGTAGCTACAATTAAAATATCCGTTTGCTTCAGTTCTTCTTCAAAAGTTTCAAATTCAATGTGGGGAATTTGGTATTTTTCTGCAATTTTTTCTGCGTATTCCAAAGTTCTGTTGGCTACTTTTACTTTTGGTTTGTGAATGTGTTTTACTAGATTTTCAACCGTATTTTGCCCAATTTCTCCAACCCCAAGAAGCAAAATATTTTTTTCGGAAAGTTGCTTTTTTGAATTTAAAATATAATGAACCGCAGCGTAAGAAACGGATGCTGCACCATTGGAAATTCCGGTTTCGTTCTTTATTTTTTTTGAAATTTGTATGGCGGAATTAATCGCACGTTCCAGATAAGGATTGGAGTTTGATTTCTCTTTCTTAAAACGATTATAGGCATTTTTAATTTGTCCGATAATTTCAAAATCCCCTAAGATTTGACTTTCCAAACCTGCCGAAACTCGAAACAAATGATTTAAAGCATCTTCACGCCTCAAAATATTGGCAAATTGCATAAAATCGGAAAGTTGTACACCTACCGTATTACAATATTCTTCTGCTATGAGTAAATAATTTGAGGTGGTGGTATAAATTTCAGTTCTGTTACAAGTGGAAACTACAAAAGCGTCTCCTAATTGTTTTTGATGAACTTTCTGCACAAAATTTTTAACATTTTCATCAAAAAAAGCAAATTTTCCGCGTGTTTCAGCATCCGCTTTTTCGTAGCTAATACTTAAAACTGCAAAATTGGAGGTTTGATGTATGTTAGAGTTTTGAGACATAAAAACAGCTGCAAATTTAAGGTTTTTAATTTTAAATTTTTGTTGAAGAAAACAATGATGAATATCGCCAAAATCACTTGAAAAAGAACAGTTGAATGAAGTGTAAAAAAAGTGGTGGTGTGAAGATCAAAACTTTAATAAAAATTTAACCAAATTTAGGTAACTAAGATTTTTAGAATCTCTCTAAATTCATATCTTTGTGCACTTAATTTCTTCACAAAAAAATCAAACAAAAAATATGGGTTTATTTGATATGTTCACGCAGGAAATTGCGATTGACCTTGGAACAGCTAATACACTAATCATTCACAATAACAAAATAGTAATCGATCAACCATCTATTGTTGCAATTGAACGTTCCACAGGAAAACCAATTGCTGTGGGTGAACAAGCGAAACACATGCAGGGAAAAACCCATGAAGATATCAAAACCATTCGTCCTTTAAAAGACGGTGTTATTGCTGATTTTCACGCTTCTGAACACATGATTAAGGAGTTTATCAAAAAAATTCCAGGAATAAAAGGAAAATTAATTCAGCCCGCTTTAAGAATTGTTATTTGTATTCCTTCAGGAATTACAGAAGTGGAAAAAAGAGCGGTAAGAGATTCCGCACAAAAAGTTAACGCAAAAGAAGTTCGTTTAATTTATGAACCAATGGCTGCTGCAATTGGAGTGGGAATTGATGTTCAAAAACCGGAAGGTAATATGATTATCGATATCGGTGGTGGAACAACAGAAATTGCCGTGGTTGCTCTTGGAGGTATTGTTTGCGACAAATCTGTAAAAATTGCAGGTGATGTTTTTACTAACGATATTGCCTATTATTTAAGAACACATCATAACCTTTACATTGGGGAAAGAACCGCAGAAAGAGTGAAAATTGAGGTTGGTTCTGCTGTGGAAGAATTGGATGTTGATGTAGAAGATATTCCAGTACAAGGACGTGATTTAATTACCGGTAAGCCAAAAGAAATTATGGTAGGTTACAAAGAAATCGCAAGAGCTTTGGATAAATCAATCATCAGAATTGAAGATGCCGTAATGGAAACATTATCTTTAACACCTCCAGAATTGGCAGCCGATATTTACAAAACCGGTATTTATCTTGCTGGTGGTGGTGCTTTGTTAAGAGGATTAGCAGATCGTCTTCACAGAAAAACAGGACTTCCTGTATTTGTAGCTGAAGATCCTTTAAGAGCGGTTGTTCGTGGAACAGGAATCGCTTTGAAAAATATGGACAAATTTAATTTCTTGATTAAATAATTCAATAGTTTTTTTTCGGGATGGGTTTTTTGATGAGATTATTTTCTAAGAACGGACTTTTAATGTCCTTTCTACTGTTGCAAATTATTGCAATAGTGCTTATTTTCTCGAAAAACTCCATGCAGCAAAGTTGGATTGCCGCGAAAACTGCTGCTTTCAATTCCTGGATTTCCGGATATATCGATCAAGGGACAGCTTATTTGCGTTTGAAGCAGATTAACGAAGAATTGGTAACGCAGAATAAAGCCTTAATGCTGGAACTTTACGGTAAACAAGGCGCTAAAAATCCTTCATTCAGAAAAGTTCATGATACCATTGGTGGCGGACAAATTTATACTTTTGTGGATGGTGAAATTGTTTTTAATTCCATCAACAGAAAGGATAATTATTTCACTATAAACAGAGGAAAAAGTGACGGTGTTTTTCCAAAAATGGGCGTTATTGCTCCAAAAGGAATTGCCGGAATTGTTATCAATACTACAGATTCTTACGCATTGGTACAATCCGTTTTAAGTGTCAATAAAATTAAAATTAATGCTTCTTTAAAAAATTCAGGATATTTTGGAACTTTAACATGGCGTGGCGAAAATTCCCGTTTAATGCATTTAGCCGATATTCCGAAATATGTTCCTGTAAAAGTAGGTGATACAGTAATAACTGACGGAAAATCTGCAATTTTTCCAATGGGCATTACTGTAGGAACCGTTGCCGGTTATCAAGTGGATAGTAAAACCGGATATTGGGACATTTCGGTGGAACTTTCTGAAAAAATGGGAACCTTAAATAAGGTTTATGTTGTAAAAAATTTAAAAAAAGCTGAAGTAGAAAGAATTCAAGATACTTTACAAGCCACCATAGATAGAGAAAATGATTAGCAGAACCCTTTTTACCGACATTTTGCAGATTCTGTTTCTTGTGGCGCTGCAAATTTTTGTTCTCAACCGAATTCGTATTTTCGGTGAGTTTACGCCTGTTTTATATCCTGTTTTTGTCATGTTCTACCCTTTTTTCAGGAATAAATTTCAATTTTTAATTTTAAGTTTTCTTATTGGTTTGGCAGTTGATGCATTTTTGGGAACTTGGGGTATTAATGCTTTTGCTACAACAGCCATTGCTTATTTCAGAACCTTAATTTTCAGATCTTCTACAGATACCACTACCGATTTTTTCTCCTTCAGTTCATTACAATGGCCACAGTTTTTGTTGTTTATACTTTCCAGTATTTTCTTTCATCAGCTTTTAATTCAATATATCGAATTTTTCAAATTCAGTCGCTTTTTTGAAATTTTTCTGAATGTGGTCATTTCCAGTTTGATTTCTTTTATTTTTATTGTAATTTACACGTTGACATTTAAAATCAAACAAAGAGTTTGAAACCTCAATATCTAAAAATTATTTCTGTTCTTGCGGTCATTGCTATAATTTTTATAGCAAGATTAGCTTATTTGCAACTGTTTACAGATCGCTATGCGCTAAATGCTGCAAACACTTCCATAAAAACAGAATATGTAATTCCGCAACGAGGCGTTATTTTCGATCGTAATGGAAAAATCTTGGTAGGCAATCAACCTGCTTACGAAATTTCGTTTACCCAAGCTTTAATGCGTCCCGATTTTGACACTTTGGAGTTTTGTGGTTTACTGAAAATTACCAAACAGGATTTCATCAAAAAAATAAAAGGTTTAAAAAAAGAAAAATATTACTCCAAACTTACGCCGATGACTTTTATGAAAAGCATCAGCAGAGAAGAAGTGGCGAGAATTCAGGAAATTATTTTTAAATATCCTGCATTTAATATCGTTAAAAGACCCCAAAGACAATATGAAGTTTCCACTTCAGGAAATCTTTTAGGTTACACCAATGAAGTCAATGAGCGCGAAATTAAAAAAGATTCCATTTACTACAGACCTGGAGATTTTATCGGAAAATCCGGAATTGAAAAAGCCTACGAAAAACATCTTCGTGGAGTAAAAGGACTAAAATACATCCAAAAAGACATCAAATTAAGAGATGTCGGATCTTACAAAGGAGGTGAATTGGATAAAGAAGAAATTTCCGGAAAAGATATCACGCTAACTATAGATTACGATTTGCAGAGAATTGCCGAAGAAATGTTGGTCGATAAACATGGTGCAATTGTCGCATTAGATCCCTCCAATGGAGAAATTTTAGTAATGGCAACAGGACCGGACATTGATCCGAATCTTTTTACAGGTCCGGAAAAATCGAAAAATTTGTATCGGCTTGCCATGGATACGGTTTACGAAAACAAACCGACTTTCGACCGTTCTATACCTT
>JAEZWE010000053.1 GCA_023420435.1 Bacteroidota bacterium | reverse complement strand
CATTTCGCCCACGATTTTGTCAACCGCACCGGAAACTTCGGAGTTACCCAATTTTGTTTTGGTTTGACCTTCAAACTGAGGCTCCATTACTTTTACTGAAATTACCGCTGTTAAACCTTCACGGAAGTCGTCTCCGGTAATCTCTACTTTTTCTTTTTGTGGAATTCCTAAATCATCAGCATATTTCTTCAAAGTTCTTGTTAAAGCCCTTCTGAAACCTGCCAAGTGCGTTCCACCTTCGTGAGTGTTGATATTGTTAACGTAAGAATGCAAATTTTCGTTGAATGAAGTGTTGTAACGCATCGCAACCTCCACCGGAATATCATCTCTTTCACCTTCCATGAAAATTACGTTTTCCATGATAGATTCACGGTTTCCGTCGATGTATTCAACAAATTCTTTTAAACCACCTTCAGAATAGAAAGTTTCGGTTTTGAAACTTCTGTCTTCATTTTGTTGTCTTTCGTCTGTTAAAGTAATGGTAATTCCTTTGTTCAGGAAAGCCAATTCTCTTAAACGAGCTGCTAAAGTATCGTAATTATAAACTAATTCCTGAAAAATACTTCCATCCGGTTGAAAAAACACTTTTGTTCCTCTTTCATTAGTCGTTCCAATTTCCTGAACATCAGCTAAGGCAACTCCTTTTGAATATTTTTGTTCATAAATTTTTCCGTCGCGATAAACATCAGCAATTAGAGAAGTTGAAAGCGCGTTTACACACGAAACCCCAACTCCGTGCAAACCTCCGGAAACTTTATAGGAATCTTTATCGAATTTACCACCAGCACCAATTTTCGTCATTACGACTTCAAGAGCCGATTTTTGCTCTTTTTCGTGAAAATCTACAGGAATTCCTCGTCCGTTATCTTTTACAGAAATTCCGTCTCCTTCATGGATGGTTACCGAAATGGTATCGCAATGTCCTGCTAATGCTTCATCGATGGAATTATCCACAACCTCATAAACCAAATGGTGAAGACCACGAACTCCGACATCACCGATGTACATGGAAGGTCTTAAACGTACGTGTTCAATTCCTTCTAAAGCTTGAATACTGCTTGCTGTATATTGTTTCTGACTCATAATTTTTGCTTTTTGCGTTCAGTTTTTTAAACTGTCGCAAACTTAAAATTGATTTAAAAAATTTGATTGTTTTTGCTATATGCAAAGACTTACAAATATCGTAAAAATGACTGAAATACGAAAGTTAAAAAGTGTTAGAAATGGGAAAAAGTTACTAACATTAGAGGGTTTTAAATTTTGGGTGAAGTCACTAATATTTTGAAATTAAAAAGCGGGCTAAAGCCCGCTCCTATTGATATTTTTAATAAAGATAATTAAACCAAACTCATCAAAAGAGTTTCATCAGTTTTTTCAACTTTCACCACATTATTTTTGGTTAAAGTTTTCGACGCTTTATCCCATTTTTTTCCTGAAAGTTGAGAACGGTTTTTCACTTCAGCCAACTCCATTGGTTCTTCCTGAGAATTAAGAATTTCAATAATCACTTTTTCGTCTTCTCCCAATTCGATTGTTGGAGCTGTTTTTTCCGGTCTCATCTGCGGAAAGAACAAAACTTCCTGAATGGATGCATTGTCCGTTAAAAACATAATTAAACGGTCCATACCAATTCCTAAACCGGAAGTTGGAGGCATTCCGTACTCCAAAGCTCTTAGGAAATCGTTATCAATAAACATCGCTTCATCATCCCCTCTTTCTGAAAGTGCTAACTGCGCTTCAAATCTTTCACGCTGATCAATCGGATCATTCAACTCCGAATAAGCATTTGCGATTTCTTTTCCACAAACCATAAGTTCGAAACGTTCGGTTAAACCTTCTTTACTTCTGTGTTTTTTAGTTAAAGGCGACATTTCCACAGGATAATCAGTAATAAACGTTGGCTGAATGAAGTTACCTTCGCATTTTTCGCCGAAAATTTCGTCAATCAGTTTTCCTTTACCCATTGTTTCATTCACCTCAATTCCGATTGATTTTGCAAAATCGAAAAGTTCTTTTTCTGTTTTTCCAGTGATATCGAAACCTGTGAATTTTTGAATTGCTTCAGTCATCGAAACTCTTGGATACGGCGCTTTCCAACTGATTTTATTTCCTCCGAAAGTACTTTCTGCAGTTCCGTTTACTGAAATGGTAACAAATTCCAACAGCTTTTCTGTGAAGTCCATCATCCAGTTGTAATCTTTGTAGGCAACGTAGATTTCCATTGCTGTAAACTCCGGATTGTGGGTTCTGTCCATCCCTTCATTTCGGAAGTTTTTTGAAAACTCATAAACACCGTCAAAGCCACCAACAATCAGCCGTTTCAAATACAGTTCGTTCGCAATCCTCATGTATAAAGGAATATCTAAAGCATTGTGATGTGTAATGAAAGGTCTTGCTGCAGCTCCTCCCGGAATTGCCTGCAAAATCGGCGTTTCAACTTCAAAATAGCCTGCTTCATTAAAATACTGACGCATCGCATTGAACATTTTCGTTCTCTTCACGAAAATTTCTTTTACTTGAGGATTTACCGTTAAATCTACGTAACGCTGTCTGTAACGCAATTCAGGATCATTGAAAGCGTCGTGAACTACTCCGTTTTCATCAGTTTTTGCTTGTGGAAGCGGACGCAAAGATTTGGTAAGCAATGTAAAATTTTTCACCATTACCGTCATCTCTCCAACCTGCGTCATGAACAATTCACCTTCGACACCAATAATATCACCAATATCTAAAAGATGTTTGTAAACTTCGTTATAAAGTTCTTTATCATCACCCGGACAAATCTCATCACGGTTAAAATAAACCTGAATTTTCCCTTCCGAATCCTGCAATTCCGCAAACGAAGCCTTCCCCTGAATACGACGAGACATCAAACGTCCGGCGATATTCACAGATTTTCCTTCTGCAAAATTTTCCTTAATGGTCTTGGTAGTATCGGTAATTTTATATTCAGCAGCGGGAAATGCATCGATTCCCATAGCTGTCAGTTTATTCAGTTTTTCGCGACGGATAATTTCCTGTTCTGATAATGACATTTTCTACTATTTTTTGAATTTGCAAAAATACAGTTTTTAACACAAAAAAAAGACAGTATAAAAACTGTCTAAAAAAAATTATTTAACTGAAAATGATTACTTTTTCAAAGTAAAAATATATTCCACCATTTTTTTTGCATTTTCTTTACTCATTCCCGGATGTGCAGACATGGGCGTTTGTCCCCAAATCCCCACACTTCCATTGATAATTCTTGAAGCTAAAAGTTCAATATTTTCCGGAGTTTTTTCATATTTGCCAACAACATCAAGGTAGGATGGACCAACAAATTTAGTATCCACTTTATGACACGTAAGACAATCTGCACCTTCCAATAATTGTTTTCCTTCTTCAACCGGAGACAAAAATTTTTCTTTGGCAGCGTTTTGTTTTACCATTTCTGCATTACGGGCACTATTTTCATCCACTTGCTTTTCTTCTTTTTTATTACACGAAATAAAACAAATGAGAAATAAAGAAAATAATAAAACTGAATTTTTTATCATCTTATTGGGTAGCAACTGAATCAACTTTTACGGCAGTTTCCGGTGTTGCCACTGTAGTTTGATCAACAGGTTTAGTAACCGCCGCTGAATCCATCATTTCTAATTTTGGTTCTTCTAACATGACGTTACTGTCTTGCCCATAACTGCTTTCTTTTTTTGAACAACTTACCGCTAAAACCCCGAAAATTGCAATTGCAAATATTTTTTTCATAATAAATTAATTTTAGCAAAAATAGAGAATTAAGAACCAATTCAACAAATGAAAAAGTCATTTTTACGATAAATAAAAACTAATTTTGTAGGGTGAAAATTTTGATTTTTGATAACTACGACAGTTTTACCTATAATCTTGTTCAAATGACGGAGAAGATTATTGGAAAAAGGGTTTCTGTTGCCAAAAACAATGAAATTTCAATAAAGGAAATGGAGGAATTTGATAAAATTATTCTTTCTCCAGGACCCGGAATTCCTTCAGAAGCAGGAATTCTTTTGGATGTAGTAAGGCATTTTGCCGGTAAGAAACCGATTTTTGGTGTTTGTTTGGGTTTACAAGCAATAGTAGAAGTTTTTGGAGGAAGTTTGATTCATTCTAATGAAATTTTTCATGGTGTTTCCACGATATCAAATCAAATTTCTGAACATAAAATTTTAAAAAATTTACCACAAAAAATAGAAGTTGGGCGCTATCACAGCTGGATTGCCAATGCCGAAAACTTCCCAAAAGAACTCGAAATTACTTCCATTGATGAAAAAGGAACTATTCTGTCTTTAAAACACAAAATTTATGATCTTCATGCGGTGCAGTAT
>JAEZWE010000214.1 GCA_023420435.1 Bacteroidota bacterium | reverse complement strand
CCTCTATATGGGGTTAGTTTTTTTTAGCTAAAAACATTTTTGTAGAATATTTTTATAAAATTCCTTTATTTCTCAAAAGAATTATTTATTTTAGATTACATTAACAAAAAATCAAAAATTATATGGAATTGTTCTATTTAGTGCCTGCATTTGGTGTTATAGCTTTGCTATACACTTTTCTGCAGAGCAATTGGGTGAAAAAACAAAATGACGGAAACGAACGAATGCGTGTTATTAGCGGACATATTGCTGATGGAGCTATGGCATTTCTAAAAGCAGAATATAAAATTCTGGCTTATTTCGTTGTTATTGTTGCTGTGCTTCTTGCCTTAATGGGCGCATCTCATGAAGAATCTCACTGGAGTATAGGTTTAGCTTTCGTTGTTGGAGCTATTTTTAGTGCTTTAGCTGGTTATATCGGGATGAAAATCGCTACAAAAGCCAATGTAAGAACAGCAGAAGCTGCAAAAACGAGTTTATCAAAAGCATTAAAAGTTTCATTTACAGGTGGTTCCGTAATGGGAATGGGAGTTGCTGGACTTGCTGTTTTAGGACTTGGTGCTTTATTTATTATTATTAAACAAATTTTTGCACCAAATTTAGGAGTTGATACCCATGAAATGGCAAGAACAATCGAAATCTTAACCGGATTTTCATTAGGTGCAGAATCTATTGCTCTTTTTGCAAGAGTTGGTGGAGGAATTTATACCAAAGCTGCCGATGTTGGAGCCGATTTAGTTGGAAAAGTGGAAGCAGGAATTCCTGAAGATGATCCAAGAAATCCTGCAACCATTGCTGATAATGTTGGTGACAATGTTGGTGATGTTGCTGGTATGGGAGCTGACCTTTTTGGATCTTATGTTGCCACGGTTTTAGCAACGATGGTTTTGGGTAGAGAAACCTTTTCACAAGATGCTTTTGGAGGATATGCGCCAATTCTTTTACCGATGCTCATTGCCGGTTTTGGAATTGTTTTCTCCATTATCGGAACTTTCTTCGTGAAAATTAATGATAATGAAGGTTCATCAACCTCTAGTGTTCAAAATGCGTTGAATTTTGGAAACTGGGGTAGTATTGTCTTAACCGCTATTGCATCTTATTTCCTTGTAAATTATTTAATGCCGGAAACGATGGTTTTAAGAGGTCATGAATTTACAAAAATGGGCGTTTTTGGAGCCATTATGGTTGGACTTGTAGTGGGAACTTTAATGTCCATTATTACGGAATATTATACTGCAATGGGAAAAAGACCTGTTTCCAGTATTGTAAGACAATCTTCTACTGGACATGCCACGAATATTATTGGTGGGCTTTCTGTTGGAATGGAATCTACGTTACTTCCCATTTTAGTTTTAGCGGGAGGAATTTATGGATCTTACCTTTGTGCTGGTCTTTACGGTGTTGCAATTGCTGCAGCCGGAATGATGGCTACAACGGCAATGCAATTAGCAATTGACGCTTTTGGTCCAATTGCTGATAATGCTGGTGGAATTGCTGAAATGAGTGAATTACCAAAAGAAGTTCGTGAGAAAACAGATATTTTGGATGCGGTTGGAAATACTACTGCAGCAACTGGAAAAGGATTTGCTATTGCTTCTGCGGCTTTAACTGCTTTAGCTTTATTTGCAGCTTTTGTAGGAATTGCAGGAATTGACGGAATTGATATTTATAGAGCTGATGTTTTAGCCGGATTGTTTATTGGTGGAATGATTCCATTTATTTTCTCTTCATTGGCAATTACTGCTGTAGGAAAAGCGGCTATGGCAATGGTGGAAGAAGTAAGAAGACAATTTCGTGAAATTCCAGGAATTTTAGAAGGAAAAGGAGAACCTGAATATGAAAAATGTGTCGCTATTTCTACTGATGCTTCTATTAAAAAAATGATGCCTCCAGGAGCTATTGCTATTATTTCACCTCTTTTGGTTGGATTTATTTTTGGGCCTGAAGTTTTAGGAGGTTTCCTTGCTGGAGCAACAGTTTCCGGAGTTTTAATGGGAATGTTCCAAAATAATGCTGGTGGAGCTTGGGATAATGCAAAAAAATCTTTTGAAAAAGGAGTTGACATCAATGGACAAACTTTCTATAAAGGTTCTGAACCTCATAAAGCATCTGTAACTGGAGATACTGTTGGTGATCCTTTCAAAGATACTTCTGGACCTTCCATGAATATTTTAATTAAATTGATGTCTATTGTTTCTTTGGTTATTGCACCAACTTTAGCCTCAATTCATGCAGAGAAAATAGAAGCTAACAGACAAGCTAAAATTACAGCTTTAACAGGAGCTACTAATGTAATTGCTGTTGACCAAAACGGTACTGTAACAGATGTTAATAAAAACAGCTTAATTACTTCTGTTGGAACCGTAAATGCTGATGGAGATTATGAATATGTTTTAGGAAACGAAACACAAATTCAGCTCCCAAATGGTGAAATAATGACCATTGGTGAAAACAGCCAGTTAGTTCTGCTTTCTGAAAATTTAAGATTGAAAGATCCAACTTTATTGGATGAGAAAAAATGGTTCACCATCGAAAATCTGTATTTTGCTACAGGAAGTAGTGATTTAAAGCCGGGTTCTGAACTTCAGTTGGATAATTTAGCAAAATTGATGAATGCGTATCCGGAAATGAAAATAAAATTAGGTGGATATACCGATAATTCAGGAAATCCTGATTCTAACGTTTCTTTATCCAATTTAAGAGCGCAAACTGCAAAACTTAGATTAATAGAAAAAGGAATTTCTGCTGAGCGAATTGAAGCAGAAGGTTATGGACAAGAACATCCGGTTTGTCCTGCAAATGACACGGATGAATGTATGGCACAAAACCGAAGAATTGATGTAAGAATCCTTTCTTTGTAATAGAAATTCATAAAAAATAAAAGCGTCACTAAAGTGGCGCTTTTTTTAATAGTTCTTGTAAATTTTCTGCTGCTAAAAGGAGAGTTTCATCTTTTTTTGCAAAACAAAAACGCAATTTTCCCGTATTCTTATGATTGTGATAAAAAGCAGAATAGGGTATGGAGGCAATTTTAAAATTTTTAATCAAAGAAATGGAAAAATCTTTATCCGAAATACCTTTCGAAAATTCAGAAAAATCTACCGTTTGAAAATAACCACCTTGTGTTTTTTCTGAAATTTGAAAAGGTGAATCTTTCATCAAATCACAAAACAAATCTCTTTTTCTTTCAAAAAATTGGATATTTTTTTCAATATCAAATATTCCCAGTCCTTTTGCTAAAGCGAATTGTGCATAAACATTAATGGTAAAAGATAAATATTGATGAATGTTGTTGAAACATTTCACAAATTTTTCGTTGGAGATAATGTAGCTTGCTTTCCAACCGGAAATATGAAAAATTTTCTCAAAAGAATAAATACAAAAACAGCGTTCCTTAATTTCAGGATGATGAAAAGCGCTGTAATGAGGCTTTCCATCATAAGTGATTACTTGGTAAACTTCATCAGAAATTACAATGATTTTGGTGTCTTTTATAATTTCCCAAAGCTGATTCCAATCTTTTTCCTCCCATAATTTTCCTGTAGGATTATGTGGTGAATTAATAATAATTGCCGCAGTTTTTTCAGTAATTGAATCTTTTATTTTTTGCCAATTCGGTTCAAAATTTTCGTCCATTGGAACATAAACCGGAATTGCATTTCGAATTCCAATAGCAGGTTCATAAGTTTCATAGCAAGGTTCTAAAACAATAACTTCATCTCCAGCCTCCAAAAAAGTGGCTAATGAAACATATAAACTGTAGGTGGCACCAATACTTACCGCAATTTCTTTGTTGGAAACATGAATGGGGATTGGTCTTCTTGCGATAAAATTTAAAAGATTCTTTTCTAAAGCTGGAAGAATGGAAGTAGCACAATATTGCGTTAAATCGGTATGAATTCCTTCCATTAAAAATTTCTTCATTTCGTCACCCAAATCATAATCCGGAGAACCTTGGGAAAGATTCACTGCATTAAATTCTGAAGCCAATTTTCCTATTTCGGTAAAAATATTGACCTCATTTTTTGAATGAAATTTTTTGAAATTCACGCTCAGAAGATAATTTTAAACCAAATATTACTTTTATTAAATGTAAAAATTCTAAATGAAACGGCAAAATAATTTTATTATAAAATTCTGAAAATCAATTTAATTGCCGCAAATTTTCAACGGCTTTTATAATGGTTTCTTCTTTTTTGGCAAAGCAAAATCTAATATTTCCGGTATTTTTTTGGTTATGATAAAATGCTGAAATTGGGATAGTAGCCACTTTATAATTTTCTGTTAACCAAACTGCAAATTCCTTATCCGTCATTTTATCATTAATATTTTTAAAATTTGCAACTTGGAAATAGCTTCCATTAGCTAAATCGGTAAATTCAAAAGGAGTTTGTTTCATTAAGTCCACAAATAAATCTCTTCGATTTTGCATGATTTTTCGGTTTTCCTCCACATCAAAAATTTCCAAATATTTTGCTAATGCGAATTGGGCCGGTGAGTTTACACAAAACGTCATATACTGATGTACACTTCTAAAAGCTTTCATCAATTTTTCATCGGCCACAATATATCCTATTTTCCAGCCTGTAATATGAAACATTTTGCCGAAAGAAAAAATACTGAAACATCTTTTTTTGAGTTCCGGATGATGAAACATACTGTAAAATTCGTTATTATCATAAACCAAATGGTCGTAAACTTCATCGGAAATCACGATGATTTCTGTATTTTTAATATAGGAATAAAATTTTTCAATATTTTCTTCTGTCCAAATTTTTCCTGTAGGATTGTGCGGTGAATTTACAATGACAGCTCTTGTTTTTTCAGAAATAGCATTTTCAAATTCATCCCAATTCAATTCAAAATTTTCGTTGAATTGTACAAAAACAGGAATTCCCCCATTCATTTCAATCGATGGAACATAACTGTCATAGCAAGGTTCAAAAACAATGACTTCGTCTCCTGGTTGTAAAATGGTGGTTAATGCAGCATATATTCCGTACGTTGCTCCCGGAATAACCGTAATTTCTTCTTTTGAAAATGCTAAACTTTTTTTTCTGTTTTTATTAAATGTGATTAAATTTTCAATCAACAACGGATTTCCTGAAAGTGGGGCATACTGATTATGATTTTGGTTGGTGGCTCTTGCTAATAATTTTTTCAATTTTTCGTCAATTTCATAATCCGGAAAACCTTGCGAAAGATTTACAGCATTGTTTTTTTGAGCCAAAGCCGACATTTCTGAAAAAATTGTCAATTCAGCACCATTATGTTTTTTGGATAATTTCATGATTTAAAAATAAGAGAATTTCCTTTTTTATAGCAATTTTTAATAATTTTAAGCAAAATATTTTTTATGAATAAGTTTTTGTTTCCTATTGTAGCAGGAATGATGTTAGCTTCTTGCGCCACTTCAAATCTACCTAATCAAGATGCTGAATTTAATAAGTCCTTCGAATCGATAACGGCTTCCGATTTAAAAAAACACCTCACCATTATTGCTTCCGATGAAATGCAAGGAAGAGAAACCGGTTCTGAAGGTCAGAAAAAAGCAGGAAGATATATGATTTCGGAATATCAAAAAATGAGCGTATCACATCCAAAATCTATGGAAAATTATTACCAAAAAGTGCCAAAGGAAGCTTTAAATGGTAGGAGAGGTTCTTTGCCCGATTCCGAAAATATTTTAGCTTTTATCGAAGGTAAAGAAAAGCCCGAAGAAATTATTGTCATTTCTGCTCATTACGATCATGTGGGAATTGATAAAAACGGAGAAATCTATAACGGTGCAGATGACGATGGAAGTGGAACGGTAGCTTTAATGGAAATTGCTGAAGCTTTTCAAAAGGCGAA
>JAEZWE010000213.1 GCA_023420435.1 Bacteroidota bacterium | reverse complement strand
ACTGCATATTGCCTTGTAATTCTTCCTCCATAAATTCCACCGTCAAACCAGTTAAATTCCGGAATTTCAATTAAATATTGTCTTAAATATTCCACTCTTTTTGCAAAATATTGCTGAGACAAACGGCTTCTAATATCATAACCTACTATATAATAAGGACTTTGGAAAAGCGTTTGCCACGAATATTTGTTCACCGCAAACTGATCCAAACTCATATCATACATATTAGCTAAAACTTCAGCGTTAATTTTTTCTTTGTCATCACCTAAAATTTTCACGCTCCATTTTTCTTTGGAATTCGGTTCCAATTTATCGCGGAATGTTACCGTTTCTATGCGAAGATTTTTCTTTTCGTTTTTGATTTTTACATCTACCGTTTTTGTCTGTACATCATTAAATGCCACCATCTGAAACTGAACATTCAGTTGTGAAATGCTTTCATCCATTGGAACCGGAACTTCATACACCAAAACGCCGTTTTTCATTTTTTGTGTTTCGGTTTTGGTTTCACCGTTTCCATTCTGAACAAAAACATTCACGAGAGCATCCGGAATCGCTGAATACACATAGATTTTGGCTTTTTCGCCACGTTTGAACTCGTCTTTTGGCTGAATAACTTCAAGAAAAGGTTTCTGCGAGTCTCTCAAGAATCTCTTATCCCAAACCTGAAAATGTTGTACAGATTTTATCGTGTCTTTACCTTCGATGTTGAAGAGTTCGAGTTCGTAAGTTCCGGGTTCGAGTTTGCCTAAATCTAAAGTTTGAGGTTGTTTGATGTCGTTTGAATTGGTTTGATTTTCAACGCGCTGAACGATAATCTTTTCCGTTTTCCAGTTCTTGATGTCATCATTTTTATCAAAGAAATCTTGAGGAAACTTCTGGATGAATTCACTTTCAGAAAGTTGCGGCAAATCCTGAATTTTTGATTTAAAATTTTCTCTAATAATCCTTTGCGGTTCCTGAAGTTTCGCCAGTTTTACGTTATAGGATTTCTTCAGATTTTGTTCGTTGTAGTTTTTGGTTTCTACATTGAGTTTTACATTTTCGTCGGCAAAAACATTTCCGATATTGTCGGCTTTAATGAAATGTGTTACAGAAGCGACTTTTACGTTTTCGGTTGCGCTTTGGGTTTCACCGTTGATGTCGGTTACACTCGCTTCAATCTCATAATTATCCACCTGAATTCCATCCAACGTTTCATCTTTTTTCAAATCTACTTTTATCGTGAATTCGCCTTTATCATTGGTTTTCACGGAACCAAGAATTGAATTTTCGTTATCATTTCCACGAGGATACCACCAGAAATACATCCAACGAATATTTTTCTTCTTGATTTCGTAATTAACGGTTGAATTAGAAAGCGGAACTCCCGAAAACATAACAGCTTTTCCTTTTAATTCAAGAGTTTGTCCGTATTTGTATTCGTCTTTTATAGGTTCAAAAGTGACTTCAAATTTTGGTCTTTTGTATTCTTCAACTTGAAAATTTTTGTAACCTTCAATGGAATAATCTGATACTTCATCATCATCATTGTCAACACGGATGGAGAAATTTCCGTTCAATTTACCTTTTGGAAGCTTAAAAATTCCGTGTACAGAACCAAATTCGTTTGTCGTTAAAATTTGTTTTGAAACTTCTTCATCATTTGCATCGTGCAAAATGATGTTCAGTTTTACATTTTCTGCAACTTTTTCTTTTTTGGTTTCACCGTTTAAAGCTGTGGCAATTACTTTAAAATAAACGGTTTGTCCGGGTCTGTAAATCGCTCTGTCCAGGAAAACTTGCGCAATTTCATTATCATGAACAATTCTGGGATCGTAATTTCTTTGATTTCCGTAATGATTGACTAGCTGATAATTGTTGTCTGAGGATTTTAGAAGATAATATCTGTAATATTCTGTATTTACAGATTTTGGAAAAACAAAAGTTCCTTTTTTATCGGTTTTTGTTGACGTTTTTACCAAAGGTTTATTGTAAATATATTCGTAAAAATCGATGTTTGAATTCGCAAATTCCTTTCCGTTTTCACGATTTACCAGTTTTTCGATATCTTCTTTTTTACCGTAATCATTTTTTTGAAAATCAATTATACGGTTTTCTGATGCAATGAAATAAAAGGTACTGTTAATGGCATTTTCCACCACATATTCCACCAAATAAATTCCGGAAGGAAGTGGCTTTATTTCGTAGGAAGTTTTGTAGGTTTGGTAATCTTTTCTATTGTGAATTTCAAAATTTTCTTTTCGAACCAAAGTTTTTTTCACAGAGGCAAATTTGTTGCGGTAACTGTCGTAAACGTGGTTCATAAAACCCTGCAAATCCTCGGTTTCATAAATATTCAAAGAAAACTGATCTACATTTTTATGTTCAGCAATGATATGAATCGGTTTATTACTTTGCGTTTCCGTTTCATAATGAATGATTAAAGAAGGACTGACAATGCTATTTTCCTTATTTTTAATGTTGTTCAAAAATTTGGAATTCGGATACAGTTTTTTCACACTTTCAATTAAAGAAAGAGCTTCTAAATGCTTTTTATCCTGAATCAACTCATCCACAATTTCTTCCGCAATCAAAACTTTGTAATCACCATCTGTAGAAGATTTGTAAAGGTTTTGAAGTTGGGAAAGTTTGTCTTTGCAGTTCGTGAAATAGCAATTGTAATTAATTTTTTGATGTTGAAAATACAGTTTTGGATTACCTGAATTTCCTGCAACCAATTCATCATAAATTGCATTAATTTTTGCGTGATTAACTTTCAATTCATTCGGTGTGAAAAGTTGTCCGTCCTTCAGAAAATCTATTTGTTTCGTAGCATTCCAATCGAACAGTGTTGGGAAATAGTCCAGATTTTCCACATTGTAAAAAATTTCTTTGTATTTCGCCATTTTTATCTGCTTTAAAGCCGATTTTTCAGCCTCTAATTCAGAATAATTTTTAGATAAAAAATTCTTGAAATCCAGTTTGCTCCACGTTTCAATCTGTGCAAAATCCTGATTATTGATGTTGGTTCTTTGATCGATTTCCCAACTTTCATTATCGTAATATTCCTGAAAAAATTCGCCCAAAAGCACTTTGAAAACCACTTTATCTTCACCTTTTAAAGAAGAGTTCATCGACTGCAATTTTGCGAAAAATTTTGAAGCTGCATCGTTTTGAGTATCGTCTTCGGTTTGGTTTACGATGGAAAATTCAGCTTTCAAAGATTTGATTAACTGTATCGCATTATCTTCTTGAATCGCTCGTTTTTGAATTTCTAAAATTACCGGAAGATTCGATTTATAAAGACCATGCTTATAATTGGTTTCAATTTTTTTCCATTGAGTATCGTAATAATTTTGTGCTTTCATACTATAAAAACTTCCTAAAAACAGGAAAATAAAGAAGAGTTTATTAAGGTGTTTCATAAAATTGTTTTTAATTTTGGAAGCGTTGATAGAGTTTTGAGCACTAACAACGCCGAAAAATGCAACTTCTAAATTTACTAAAAAAATACATAGTCGATTCCCAATTTTTTGTGGCTTTAATGGGAACATTTTTGGCAATTTTTTTCATGCTGGAACAAAATGTATTCCGATTTCCCACAGTTGTTTTAATATTCATCACTTATTTTAGTGGATATTTATATACAAAATTTCAGGGAAGACATTTTTTTTCGAAAATTTTGGTTTTTAATATTCTTTGCGGAATTGGCTCCATGATTTTTATATACCTCAATCACAATGAAATAAGATTATTGAAATGGTTGATTATCGTAGTTTTAGGATTGTTATACAATTCTTTTTTTCTGGAAAAATTTATCCGGAAAATTCCTTTACTGAAAGTTTTTTATGTGGGTTTGACGTGGGCTTTAATTAATTCATGGCTGATTTTACAAGAATTTGATTTCAAAATTTTCACCATTTCATGGCTATTTATTTCTGCATTGGTTTTACCTTTTGATATACGTGATATGTATGAAGATCAAGTGATTACTTTTCCCAAATTAATTGGCGTTCATAAAACAAAATATTTAGCTTATTTGTTAGTTTTCACAGCAAGTTTGCTTTCAATTTTTTTCATAAAATTTGAATTTTCTTTTGCATTTTTTTTCACGACCTTTTTTACTTATTTATTGATTTTTTTCTCTGAAAACCGAAACAGTGAAAGTTATTTTTCCTTTTGGGTTGAATTGTGTAGTGGACTTCCCCTTTTGTTTTTGATTTTATTGAAGTATTTTTGTAAGCAATGATTATCCAAAAACTTTCGCTCCTCAATTTTAAAAATCATGACGAAAAATCTTTCGATTTTTCGCCACAAATCAACTGTTTTGTCGGAAATAACGGGGTCGGAAAAACCAATATTTTGGATGCGCTATATTATCTTTCCGTAGGGAAAAGTTTTTTGGGAAATTCCGATTTTCTAAATATTAAAGAGCAGCAAGATTTTTTCAGTATCGAAGGAAATATTTTAAGCGAAGAGAAAACCGATATTATCAAAATTCTTCTTCCGAAAGAAGCTAAAAAAATCATTAAAAAAAACGATAAAACCTACGAAAGACTTTCGGATCATATCGGTTTTTTACCCAGTGTGATGATTTCACCTTACGATTCCAACTTGATTGCGGATAGCGGAGAAAGCCGCAGAAAGTTTTTAGATGCGATGATTTCACAAACCAATTCGGACTATCTTTTCGGACTGATGCAATATCAAAAAACCTTGAAACAGCGAAATGCATTACTGAAATATTTCGCCAAAAACAGAGCTTTTGATGTGGATTCTCTGGAAATTTACAATGAACCACTAACCAAATTCGGAACAGAAATTTTTGAAAAAAGAAAAGAATTTATTTTGAAACTAAATCCGGTGGTTCAGCATTTTTACGAAGTAATTTCTGGTGGAAAAGAAAAAGTTTCGGTGAATTATCAATCGGATTTATCTGAATTTCTGATGATTCAATTATTAAATCAAAATCTTGAAAAAGACCGCGTTTTAACCTACACTTCACACGGAATTCACAAAGATGATTTACTTTTTGAAATGAATGGAAATCCTTTAAAAAAATTTGGAAGCCAAGGTCAACAAAAGTCTTTTCTCATTGCACTAAAATTGGCTCAAATGAATTTGATTAAAGAACTTACCGGAAAAACGCCGGTTCTTCTTTTAGATGACATTTTTGATAAATTGGATGACAGCCGAGTTTCGCATTTAATAAAATTGGTAAACGAAGAAAATTTCGGACAAATCTTCATCACCGATACGCATAAAGAACGAACCGAAAGTGTTGTAAAAAGGATTAATGAGGAAAGTAAAATTTTTGAAATTAGGAATTAGGGATTAGGTTTCAAGGCTTAGTTAAAAGTCTTGAAACCTAATCCTAAATTCTTAAAACTAAATCCTAAGCCCTAAAAACTAAGCTCTAAAAATGAAAAAGAAAAGAGAATTTCAAAGTTCTGAACTCGTAAAAGCCTTTGCTAAAGCACATGGTTTTGAAGACAAATTATTAG
The DNA here is from genome assembly GCA_023420435.1 of Bacteroidota bacterium. Classification (GTDB taxonomy): domain Bacteria; phylum Bacteroidota; class Bacteroidia; order Flavobacteriales; family Weeksellaceae; genus JAEXBA01. Next base: position 9,659 of record JAEZWE010000213.1, on the reverse strand, counting down.
CTTTTGAAATCAAAGATTTTTTGCAGGAATATTTGGATGAAGCGCTTTTCAACGAAATCGGAAATGTAAATTTGGAAAAAAAAACATTAGCGATCCAAGTAAAATCTCCGCTTTTAAAAAACGATTTCAGGTTAAGAAAAACATTCTTTTTAAAAAAGTTTCAGGAAAAATTTGGAGAAGAAAAAATTATTGATCTTCAGATTTTGTAGCGGTTGATTTGATCATTTCCTTCGCTCTAAAATCTAACTCTCTGGAATGAATTGGAAGAAAAAAACGGAAAGGATTTTTAATAAAATACCTGAAAATTTCCTTGATAATTTCTGTAACCTCGCCCAAATTTACTTTTCGGGAACGCAAAGCCAAAAGCATTGACAAACCGAAACTTACTAAAAAATTAAAAAATCCGATAAGAAAAACAGTGACAAAACACACCCAAAAAGTATAAGTATCTACATTAAAATCTTTCCCATAAAGACCAATGGCAAAATTTCCCGCAGCAAAAGTAATATGTCGGATATCCAAATCCAATCCTAAAAAAGTTCCAATAGGTCCTGTAACGCCAAGAAAAACCCCAAACCAAAAATTTGAAATAATTCCCGCCCAGTTTCTGGAATAAAATCCGGAAATCATCTTTGCGGCTTTTTCTCCCAACAAAAGTTTTATGGTTGGATTTTTGGCAATTCGTTGAGGAATTTGATAATACACGGAATTGTTTCCTACATTCCCGGAAATAATCCCGGAAATAAAAAGATAAAAGCCCGCAATACTGGCATGAAAAAGCGCTTTGGAATCAAAAGGATTGAGATCGTGAAGCAACTTACTAGATTTTTCAACTGCCAAATTTTCATTGAAAAGCACATCTAATCCATAAATTATAGCCAAAGAAACCGGAAAAGCCCAAACTACATTTCCAATAAAAGCGATAAACTGGGTCCTAAAAAGTTTGGAAATAAGATGGGCAAAATCGCGATAATTTTTTTGTGTATTTTCTTCATCAGAAAGCACTTTTGCCATCGTTGCCGCCGTCATTGCCGGTTGTTTTGTCGCTAAAGTAAACCCCATCAAATAAATCATGATAAATCCCATAGCATAATTCATCGCATACATAAAAGCATGAGAAAATTCACTTCCCGGTGCAAAACTGTACAGCATTTTCAAAATACAAAGTGAACCTACAATAACCCCACCACCACTTGCTTTCCAAAACATTTTCATATATTCTTTCAACGTGGAAGAAATATAATGTGTTCCTGTTTCTGCAGTATGGTTGGTGATTAAATGTGACATTAAACGCGTGCTGTCATCAAATAATTCTGAAATATTATTTTTATGTGATTTATATTCCAAAATATTAAAAATCAATGACTTGGAATTCTTCAAAACATCTTCTTCTGCATCAATTACCAAAAGTGAAATAATATCTGAAATACGGTGGATTTGCTGCCGAATTTTTAATAACGCCTGATTAATTTTCCCGGAAATTCCAAATTTTGAAGAATTTTTGAACGCACGGTCTACAAAATATAAACATTGATCCAAATAAATTTTTATCTGCTTGTAATGTTCATTTTTTCTGGTGAGTTGGAAATCCGAATTTTTTCGAAATTCAGAATTTAAGATATCCATTTCGTCCTGCAGCGCCAAAAACGGATTATCAAAATTTTTATATTCCGGTGCCATATTCATTACTTCGATATCCAAAGCGTTTCCAATAGCTCTCCAAGCCAAAATATTTGCAGAAAAAAGCAATTCATTCTTTACCGATTTCTGCAAAATAAAACGGTCTATTTTCAACAAACGGAAAAGCGCGTCCATTTCTTCATCCGGAACATTTTTCAAATATTTTAAATCTTTTCCAGGACGAACGGAAATATAATCTATCAAAAACCAAACAGAGTTTTCATTTTCTACCGAAGGTAAAATTTTATTTAAAAGTCGTTTCTTAAATTCAGGAAAAAATGCATTTTCCGATAATATATTGGCTTCTGTAAGCGATAAATTAAAAGGTTTTCCTTTAAAAAGATTATGTAAATAGTGACTTAAATTATCTGTAATTTCCGGTGAATTTTCTAAAAACTGTACCAAAACGCCAAAATCTTCACGCTTAATACTTTGGAAAACATCATACAAAGGATCCAAAGACTTCGTTTCGTTTTTGAAACTGAAGTATTTCAACAAAACACTGTTGAAAGTTTCCTTGTTATGATGGAAAATAGTCATCAAAAAAAATTATTTAATTACGACGTTATTCATTTGTCGCATAATCCAGTTATGGCGATTCCGTAAATATTTAGAAGGATTATTGGGATCGTATTTTTTGGGATTGGGTAAAATGGCCGCAATCCAGGCTGCTTCATTTTTAGATAAATCTTTCGAACTTTTTTTGAAATAATATTGCGATGCGGCTTCTACGCCAAAAACGCCACGTCCCATTTCGATGGAATTAAGATATCTCGCCAAAATGGTTTCTTTTCCCCAAACCAGTTCAATAATAAAAGTATAAATGGTTTCTAAACCTTTGCGGAACCAACTTCGGTGTTGCCAAAGAAAAACATTTTTTGCCGTTTGTTGCGAAATCGTGCTTCCGCCACGTATTTTTTTTCCCTGTTCGTTTTTTTTGTATGCTTTTTCTATCGCTTGATAATCAAAACCATTATGATTAAAAAATTTCTGATCTTCTGCTGCAATTACTGCTTTTTTTACATTTTTACCCATATCGTCGTAAGAAATGTAATCTCTTTCCAGTTTTCCAAATTCGAAAAGTCCGGAAATTTGGGTAAAAGTAATCGGTGGATTGAAAAATTTGCCCCAAATAATAAATAAAATATTGGCCAATAGTAAGATGAAAATTATTTTTTTAATCTTTTTCCACATAGGATTTTTTATTTCTTTTGAATTCAAAAATTTGAAAAATTCTTAGCAAAGATAATCTTTTCGGTGCTACTTTATTTTAATTCGGACATATAGTTTAGCGGATCTTTCGCAAATAAATCGGGATGCATTATTTTGATATAATCTTTAAGAACCAAATCTGAACGAACGACACCACTTTCGAAAAAATCGTTGGCTTTTCCTCTTTCTTTTCCGGTTAAAGAATATAATTTTCCATTTTGGAAAACCTGCATTTTGGCGTAGTTTGGATTAATGGTTAAAAGCTCATTCTTTTGTTTGTGATTTCCAATATTTACCCAAATTTTCGCATTTTCAGATTTTTTAAAAACTTCCTCAAAACTTAAAGGAACTGCTTTTGCATCGGCGTTTTCACTCATCAAATAATTTCCACCAGCATCGGCAATAAAATAAGCAAGCTGCGTTTTTCCGCCTGGCAAAAACCATTGATTTCCGTACATTTCATTAGCCAAAACTAATGGCTTTTCAACTTTGCCGGAAGCTAATTTCTTTAAATCTTCATAATTTTTTTTAATGCTTTCAAATCGTGAATTTGCCTTTGCTTCCACCCCAAATAATTTTCCGAAAACTTTCAAATAAGCTGATTTCTCTAAAGGTTGTTGTTCCAGATATTCATCCAGGAAAATAACTTCAATATTGTTTTTTTCGAGAATTTCATAGGTGTTTTCAAAACTTGCGATGTAATTGGTGAACACCGCATCCGGTTTTAAAGAAATTATTCTTTCTATATCATATTTCTGCTCATTTCCAATATTTTGAATTTTTCCTTCTTTTATCGCTTTTAAAATTTTCTCCGAATAAATATATTCCGGACTGGAAACACCAACCATTTTATTTTCGAGTTCTAATTCAGAAATATAACCAATTAAACTTGCATTCAACAAAACCACATTTTGAAAAGGCAATTTCTTTTTTGAAAACTGATATTGGTGTTTTCCCGATCTCAATTTTACCATTTCCGGCGATTCAGAAAGTTCAACCAATGAAGAAATTGGTAAAATTTCTGAACTTTTGGAAATTTCCACCTTTTTTTTGCAACTGAAAATCAGCAGAAAGGCAATAACAGAGAAGATTTTTACATTCATATTTCAAAGAAACCAAAAAAGTATTATATTTGCAAACCAATTTCGGCCGCATAGCTCAATTGGATAGAGCGTCAGATTACGGCTCTGAAGGTTAAGGGTTCGACTCCTTTTGCGGTCACCAATCCTGTAGATTTCTGCAGGATTTTTTTTATGATTTTTTTTAAAAAATTACTTAAAAAAAATGTTTACTTTTGTTTCAAATGTTGTAACAGCACAATATTTGTATAAAAACGAAGTTTTAATACTGTAAATAAAAAAATGAAAAAAGCATTACTTTTCTTTGTACTACTGTTTTCTTTTTCAGCATACTCCCAAATAAAGGTGTTAAAGAACGAATCTTTAAGCCTTGTTGGAAAAGATAATTCTGTAGCGCTTTACAAAAAGCAAAACAGGTACACCTTCAATTATCAGGACATCAACACGGCTAATCTCAATACTTTCCGGTCTTTTTCTTTTCAGGATTTGAATAAAGATTATGAACATCTTTACAAACTTATTTCAGACGGATTTATCGATATGCCTGCCAACGAAATTTCTTTGGAGCTTCCTAATGATATTATCGGTCTTAAATTTGCAAAAAATTACGGACAAACAACGATGCAATTTGTGCATTACATCAATAAAAGTAATAAGTATATTGGGAAAACACAGTTTCTTACGAAAAAGCAAGTCGATAAAATTTTCGGAAAAAAATCAACAGGAAATTACCTCCAAAACACTACTAAAACACCGGCAAAAACGGTAAAAAAAAGTCAATAATCCCAAAATTATAAAATCTAAAACTCATCTTGAGAAAGATGGGTTTTTTATTTTATTTTTGCAAAAATTCAGGAAACGATATGTCTTTAGAAATAAAAAACCTCACAAAAAAATTTGGTGAACAAACTGCACTGAATGATATTAACATCACCATAGAAAAAAATGAAATCATCGGGCTTTTAGGTCCTAACGGAGCAGGAAAATCTACCTTGATGAAAAGCATTGTTGGTGTTTTGAAAATTGATGAAGGACAAATTTTATTTAATGCAAAAGATATTATTACCCACGAATTAGAAAGCAAAAAAAACATTGGGTTTCTTCCTGAAAACAATCCTTTGTACATGGAAATGTTTGTAAAAGAATATTTGAATTTTGTCGCCAATATTCATCAAGTTCCAAATTCAAGAGTTGAAGAAGTTATTGAATTGGTAGGAATTACGCCCGAAAAATCAAAGAAAATTTCGCAACTTTCCAAAGGTTACAAACAAAGAGTCGGTTTAGCGCAAGCAATCCTTCATCAACCTGATTTATTGATTTTGGACGAACCAACCAATGGTTTAGATCCCAATCAAATTATCGAAATCCGAAATGTGATTAAAGAAATCGGAAAAGAAAAAACCGTCATTCTTTCAACGCATATTATGCAGGAAGTGGAAGCACTTTGTTCCCGCGTAATTCTTATACATAAAGGAAATATTGTCATGGATTCTCCGATTGAAGAATTTAAAGGAAAATTTGAAAGTTTGGAAGAAGCCTTTGCCAGTTATACCGCTTAAACCTTCGATTTTAGAATTTGAATAACTCTTGGTCGAAGCTACTTTTAGCGGCTTCGTAGCCAATTTGAAAAATTTCGTCTAAACGTTCCGGTTTTCTTTCAAAAGTGGCAAAATGAGCGAGTTTTTTCGAAGTGATAAACCAGTCACAATACGAAAATTTGTGAAATTCGGTACGATAAGAAAGTAAATCGTAGGAACGGGAAACAACAGCTTTTATGGAATTCAAATCTTTAATTTCCAAATCTTGTGGCGGAGAAACAAAAACACCAATCATTTTTTCGCAATCGTTTTGTATAATGTCTGCAGGAAAATTATTTAAAACTCCTCCATCACTGTACAATTTATTTCCGACGATGTAAGGTGTTGTTATCCCAGGAATGGAGCAGGAAGCAATAATAGCATCAATGACTTTAAAATCATTTTCAAAAATTTCCTGGGTTCCTGAAACTAATTCTGTGGCGACAATTTTTACAGATTTTGGTAATTCTGCGATCGTCATTTCATCAAAAACGGGTTTCAGATATCGGCGAAAAATCCCTGAAGAAACCAGTCCCGGTTGATTGAAAGTAAAATGTTTCCAATTGAAAAAATAGACGGATTTAAAAAAATCAAGAATTTCTTCCGGCTTTTTCCCAACCGAATACAAACTTCCTACTATAGAACCTGCACTACAACAAGCCAAAATTTGTGGTTGAATTTTATTTTCTTCCAAAAATTTTAAAACTCCGGCATGTGCAATTCCTTTTGTTCCGCCACCAGAAAGAACTAATCCAAGTTGCTTTTTTTCCATAGTTCAAAATTAAAAAACCACAGAAAAATCTGTGGTTTTTTAATATTATTTCGTTATGTTTTAAATATGAATCACTTCTCCATAAGCCGCGGCTGCTGCTTCCATAATAGCTTCAGAAACGGTAGGATGCGGGTGAATTGATTTGATAATTTCATGACCTGTAGTTTCTAATTTTCTAGCTACAACTGCTTCTGCAATCATATCTGTAACTCCTTCACCGATCATATGACAACCTAACCATTCTCCGTATTATGCATCAAAAATCACTTAGATAAAACCATCGGTATTTCCGTTTGCTGTAGCTTTTCCTGATGCAGAAAGTGGAAATTTCCCAACTTTTATTTCGTATCCTTTTTCTTTAGCTTGCTTTTCGGTGAAACCAACTGAAGCAATTTCTGGAGAACAATACGTACAACCCGGTATATTACCGTAATCGATTTTTTCTACATGAAGTCCTTTTATTTTTTCAACACAGGTAATTCCTTCCGCAGATGCAACGTGTGCTAAAGCTTGTGTTGGCAAAATATCACCAATCGCATAATATCCAGGAACTGAAGTTTCGTACCATTCATTCACCAAAACTCTTCCTTTATCCATTTGAATTCCTACTTCTTCAAAACCTTGTCCTTCTACATTCGCAGCAATTCCTACTGCAGAAAGTAAAATATCAGCTTCTAAAGTAATGTTTCCTTTTTCAGTTTTTACATTTGCTTTTACACCATTTCCTGATGTATCAACAGATTCAACCGAAGCATTGGTCATGATTTCAATTCCTGCTTTTTTCAAAGATTTTTCTAAATGTTTTGAAATTTCTTCATCTTCAACAGGAACGATATTAGGCATAAATTCTACAATGGTCACTTTCGTTCCCATAGCATTATAAAAATCTGCAAACTCAACTCCAATAGCACCAGAACCAACGACAATCATTGATTTTGGTTGTTCTGGAAGAGAAAGTGCTTGTCTATAACCGATTACTTTTTTTCCATCTTGAGGAAGATTTGGTAACTCTCTTGAACGTGCTCCAGTTGCTATGATAATATGATTAGCAGAATAATCTGTAGATTTTCCTTCAGCATCTACCACGTCAATTTTTTTCCCTGCTTTTACTTTCGCAGTTCCCATAATGACATCAATTTTATTTTTTTTCATCAAAAATGAAATTCCACCACTCATTTTGGAAGCTACCCCTCTACTTCTTTGGATCACTTTTGAAAAATCGAAACTTGGATTTTCAACAGGATTCAACCCAAAGTCTTCAGCATGCTTTAAATAATGAAAAACGTGAGCCGACTTTAATAAGGCTTTTGTTGGTATACATCCCCAATTCAAGCAGATTCCTCCAAGATTTTCTTTCTCAACAATTGCAGTTTTGAAGCCTAATTGTGCAGCTCTAATTGCAGTAACATAACCTCCAGGTCCACTTCCAATAACAATAATATCGTAGTTCATTTTTGAAAAATTTTAGTGCGAATTTACGGATAATTTTCGAGGTTTTATTGGATATTAAAAATTCAGAATTATAAATGACCATATGCATTTTTCTTTATTAACTTTCTATTAAAAAATAATTTTCATTAAAAAAACATCAAAAAATAAATTTGATATCTAGATTTTTTATAATTTTGGAAAACAAATGATGTATTATGAAATACACCCTTGTTCAGCGCAATGAGAGTTGTAAAGCAAATTCCAATGAAGAATTTGTTACTTGGATGCGCAGATGCGATATCGAATACCATAAAGAAAATAGCGATTTCATGACTTCTTATGCGAGAAGAAAATAACTTTTTGAAGATGTTGAAATTCGTTTTGATCATGAGGATCATTTTGTAGAAGATCTACAGAAAAATGAATTTCTGAAAATTGAGAAAAAACCGAAGTGGAAATTATTCTAATAAAAAAAAAGAGCTAATATTTAGCTCTTCATTTTTTATAATTTTGGAAATTTGGTAGGATTGTTTTCATGAAACATTTCGTAAATTTTCTCCACCATATCGTCTGATGATGGTTTACTGAAATAATCTCCATCACTGGCATAAGCAGGACGGTGATCATTGGCAGAAATCGTTATAGGATCAGAATCTAAAAATCTGAAGGCTTTTTGTTTTTCCAAAATCTGCTGCAAAATAAACGCTGAAGTTCCGCCTTCCACATCTTCATCAATAACTACCAAACGGTTGGTTTTCTTCACACTTTCTACAATTTCATGTGAAATATCAAACGGAATTAAGGATTGCACATCAATTACTTCTGCAGAAATCCCTAATTTTTCTAATTCCAAAGCAGCTTCCATCACAACTCTCCAAGTTGAACCGTAAGTTACCAAAGTTACCTCTTTTCCTTCTTTCGTCACTTCAATTTTTCCGACAGGAACGGTGAATTCACCTAAATTGTCAGGCTGTTTTTCCTTCAAACGGTAACCGTTCAGACATTCCACAATTACGGCAGGTTCGTCGCTTTGCAGCATCGTATTGTAAAAACCTGCGGCTTTTGTCAAGTTTCTTGGAACCAAAATGTTAATTCCTTTGGAAAGATTTAAAATTCCCGCCATTGGAGAACCGGAATGCCAAATTCCTTCCAAACGGTGACCACGAGTTCTAATGATCACCGGAGCTTTTTGTCCGCCTTTAGTACGGTATTGAACGGTTGCCAAATCGTCGCTCATTCCTTGAAGACAATAAAGGATATAATCCAGATACTGAATTTCTGCAATCGGTCTTAAACCGCGCATTGCCATTCCTATTCCCTGTCCAAGAATAGTGGCTTCACGAATTCCGGTGTCGGCAACGCGCAATTCGCCGTATTTTTCCTGCATTCCTTCTAAGCCTTGGTTCACATCGCCAATATTTCCGGCGTCTTCACCAAACACTAATGTTTCAGGATATTTTTCAAAAATTTTGTCGAAATTATTACGAACCACTACTCTTCCATCCACTTCTTCAGACGCTTCAGAGAAAATTGGATCAACTTCTTTTACATTCGTTGCTTTCCATTGAGATTGTGAATATAAATGGGATGAATAATTGTCTTTTTCAGTTTTGTAAACTTCGTCATATTTATTTTGAAGCCACTGTCTTTCTGTTGAGGAAGTTCCTCTCGTCAGCAACAAAGCTTTTCTTGCCAAATGGAAAATATCTTTTTTCGCAACTGAAATAATTTTGTTGAATTTTGCGATTTCTTCAGCAACTTCGGCGTTTGCGTTTAGTTTTTCAACCAAAGGCAAAACTTGATTTTTCAATTCAGAAATAGAATTCTGATAATTTTCCCAAGCTTTTTTCTGTCCGTCTTTCGCTGTTTTTTTGGCTTCACCATCGATTGCTTCCAACTCTTCAACTG
>JAEZWE010000189.1 GCA_023420435.1 Bacteroidota bacterium | reverse complement strand
GGTTTGTTTAGCAGCTATAATGCAAGCAATAACGGCAAAAATTTATAAACTTCATCAGCAAAATTTGAGCTTCAGACCTTACCGAAGATTACTTATTACCGAAAATAAATGGCGTGCTTCTAAAGATGGAATCCATGCTCATTTAATCGATTTTGGGAAAGAAGCCAGTGTTCCGTATGAGCATTTATTGCGAGAACTTTTAGAATTTATTGATGATGTCGTTGATGATTTAGGAAGCCGAAAAGAAGTGGAATACGCTTGGGAAATGATGCGCAGAGGAACTGGTGCAGATCGACAATTGAGAGTTTTTGAAGAAACCCAGGATTTAAAAGCTGTTGTGGATTATATGATTGCCGAAACTGAATTCGGAATCACCCACGAAAACGATCTTTTATTTCAAAATATGTAATTTTGCAGCACAATATTTGCAAGTTCCCAGAAATGAAGAAGATTAGATTGGCGCTATTGGACATGAACAACAACCATGTAAACCAAGGAATGCGTAACATTAAAGAGATTTCACAAGCCTTTAAAGAAAGCGCTGCGGAAGAAGTTGAAATTGAAATTTTTGACGTTCGTTATAAAAACGAAATACCCAATATAGAAGATTTTGATATTTTTATTTCCTCCGGAGGTCCGGGAAATCCACACCGTGAAGGGTATGAATGGGAACAAAAATTTGCTGACTTTTTGGATAATATTTGGAACTACAATAAAAAAAGTGAACAGAAAAAATTCCTTTTTTTAATTTGTCATTCCTTTCAATTAGCCAGTATTCATTGGAAATTAGGAAATATCTGTAAAAGAAAATCATATTCATTTGGGGTGATGCCCATCCATAAAACCTTTCAGGGTGAAAATGATTTCCTTTTTGAAAACCTGCCGGAACCTTTCTACGCTGTAGATTCCCGAGCTTATCAATTTATAGAACCCAATTTGGAAACTTTTGAAGAATTGGACATGAAAATTGTTGGATTGGAGAAAGGTCGTCCTCACATTCATTTGGAAAGAGCCGTTATGGCGATACGTTTTTCAGAAGAAATATTCGGAACCCAGTTTCACCCGGAAGCAGATCCTGAAGGAATGATGAAAAACCTGGAAGACGAAAAAAACAGAGAAGCCATGATTGAAATGTACGGTATGGAAAAATATTTGGAAACGGTTGACAGAATGGACGATCCTGATAAAATTCTGCTAACACAATCACAAATTTTACCAAGATTTTTACAAAATGCCACCCAACAAATTTTAAAAGAATTTGAAATGGCTTGAAGAGCAAAAAATAACATTTAACCGGGTTTTATGCCCGGTTTTTTATTTTCATTAGTGAATTTTCATTACATTTAAAGTTTAAATAAATACACAATGATACCAAAGTACAGAGATCAGTTCAATGCTGAATTTACCGAAGAAAAATATAAAAAAGTAGTCGATATCCTTTCCGAAAAAAGCGGCACAAAACCACTTTTCCGGGTTTCCGAAAGTCCGATTTTTCTGACGCAGGAGTTTAAAGAAAAATTGCGAGATGCTTGTGAAAGCATGATTACCCAAATTAAAAATATTCCGGATGAAGAACTGAGCAAAGCAATTCCTCCACATCAATTTGTTCCCAATGATACGAAACAACCGCATTTCTTCACCATCGATTTTGGAATTTGTAAAAATGAAAATGGAGAAATTGAACCTCAACTCATCGAATTGCAAGCATTTCCCACCTTATACGGTTTTCAGAGAGAACTTCAAAATACCTTGCGTGAAGTCTATCCTTTTCTACATGAACTCAAAGAAAGTGCTCCAGACGAAAAATATTATGGTGAATTAAGAAAATTACTTATTGGAAAAGAAAATCCTGAAAATGTTATTCTATTAGAAATTTTTCCGGACCAACAAAAAACCAATATCGATTTTTATATTACTGAGAAAAAACTGGGTATAAAACCGGTTTGCCTTACCAAAGTAAAGAAAAACGGAAAAAAATTGTATTACGAAAAAGACGGAAACTTAATCGAAATAAAGCGAATTTACAACCGTGTCATTTTTGATGAGCTGGACCGCATTGAAAATTTGGAAATTGATTTCGACTTCCGCGAAGAACTGGATGTAGAATGGATTACGCATCCCAATTGGTTTTTCAAAATTTCTAAATATTTGTTGCCTAAGTTGGATCATCCTTATGCACCAAAAAGTTATTTCTTAAATGAATTTCCCGCCCATGAAAATCTTTCCGATTTTGTATTAAAGCCTCTGTTTTCCTTCGCTGGAAGTGGTGTAGATTTGAATCCGACTCAAGAAAAGATTGACGCTATTGAAGACCAGGAAAACTTCATTATGCAAAGAAAAGTAGAATATGCTCCATTATTTAAAGATCCAAACGGAGAATTTTCTAAAGCAGAAATTCGCTTGCTATACATTTGGCATGAAGATGAAGAACGACCAAAACTAATGGAACATTTGGTAAGAATGACCAAAACTGCCATGGTAAATGTAGATTTCAATAAGAAGGATGCCATTTGGATTGGTGGTTCTACGGCTTTTTTAGAAAAGTAAAAAAATTGAGAAGTCATAAAAAATCCCGCTGTGAAGCGGGATTTTCTTATTGTACTCTATCTTCCAGAAGTTCTTTCTGTTGATATTCCTGAACCAAATCAATTGCATTGGAAATTACATCACTTAAAGCCGTAATAAAAGTGCCTTCTTCTGCCATATTAATGGCATGTTTCAGCGCTTCTATTTCTTTTGGAATGATTTCATAAGTAACATTTCTTCCTGCAGATTGAATTCCGTCAATTACCAAACCATTAATATTCTCTTCCGTTCTTCCACGAAGGTGTTTTTCATTCCGGATGATGATATGATCGAACATTCTTGCTGCAATTTTTCCGCATTCCACGATATCTTCATCTCTTCGGTCTCCAACTCCCGAGATAATTCCGATTTTCTTAGGCGATTCTACATTTTTCAGATAATCTTCAATAGCTTCATATCCTGCTGCATTGTGTGCAAAGTCGATCATCACTTTAAAATTTTTGAATTTGAAGACATTCAATCTTCCCGGTGTCAATTGTGCACTTGGAATAAATGTTCTCAGTGAATTTGCAATATCTTCAATTTCAAAACCATAAAGATAAGTGGCCAAACTTGCCGCTAAAACATTAGCAATCATAAATTTAGCTTTTCCTTCCATGGTTATTGGAATATTTTGAACTTTGGCAATTCTAATTTTCCATTCTCCCTTTTTGATGGTGACAAAGCCTTCTTCGAAAACGCAGGTTAATTTTCCTTCTTTTGCAAATTTTTTGATGTGCGGATTATTTTCATCTAAACTGAAGATGGCGACTTTAGCGTCCAAGTCATTCAATAATCTCATGGAATATTCGTCATCAGCATTTAAAACGCACCATCCGTCTTTTTTTACAGAATCAAGAACTACTCTTTTTACACGCGTTAAATCTTTTAGATTATGAATATCACTCAATCCTAAATGATCTTCTTTGATGTTGGTCAAAACACCGATATCACAACTCGAAAATCCTAGACCGGAACGTAAAATTCCACCACGAGCCGTTTCTAAAACAGCAAATTCTACGGTTGGATCTTTCAGGATAAATTCTGCAGAAATGGGTCCTGTAGTATCACCTTTAGACAACATCGTATTTTGAATATAAATTCCATCCGAAGTAGTAAAGCCAACTCTGTAACCATTATTTTTTACAATATGTGAAATAATTCTTGTGGTAGTTGTTTTTCCATTGGTTCCTGTAACGGCAATAATCGGAATTCTAAATGGTTTTCCTGCCGGATAAAGCATATCAACTACAGGTGCTGCAACGTTTCTTGGTAAACCTTCACTTGGTGCTAAATGCATTCTGAAACCTGGTGCGGCATTAACTTCTAAAATCGCTCCACCACTTTCTTTGAGAGGTTGGGTGAGGTTTTCTGCCATAATATCGACACCACAAACATCCAAACCGATAATTTTAGAAATTCTTTCCATCATGGTTACATTTTCCGGATGCACCATATCGGTAACATCAATGGAAGTTCCTCCGGTAGAAAGATTTGCGGTAGATTTAAGATAAACAATTTCGCCTTTTTGAGGAACGGTTTCTAAAGTATATCCTAATTTGTCGAGCAATTCATTGGTATCTTTATCCACGATAATTTCGGTAAGAACATTTTCATGTCCATAACCTCTTCTTGGATCTGTATTTTCTTTGTCAATTAATTGCTGAATATTCATTTCACCATCTCCAACCACATTGGCGGGAACTCTTCTGGCTGCAGCAACCATTTTATGATTAATTACTAAAACTCTGAAATCGTAACCTGTAACATATTTTTCAACAATTACTTTTCGGGAAACTTTTTGTGCATGTTCCAAACCAATTCTTGCTGTTTCCCAATCCTTAACGTTGATGCTTTGTCCACGTCCATGGTTTCCGTCTAAAGGCTTCAAAACAATAGGATAACCAATTTTACGAATTACGGAAGCTAAATCTTCCTCATCTACAACTAAACCTCCAGTAGGAACAGGAATCGCAGCATCATCCAACATTTTTTTGGTAGCCTCTTTGTTGCAAGCAATATCTACTGCAATTGAGCTTGTTTTTCCGGTAATCGTAGCCTGAAAACGCTGTTGATGAACGCCATATCCCAATTGAACCAAAGAATTTCTCCCTAATCTGATCCAAGGAATATTTCGGGCTACAGCTTCTTCTACAATACTTCCAGTAGAAGGTCCCAATCTTTCATGTTCCCGAATTTCTTTTAATTTTTGAATGCAGGCTGCAATATCATAATCCTTTCCATCGATAAGACATTGGGCAATTTTCACAGATTCTTCTGCAGCATAAACTCCGGCATTTTCTTCTAAATAACTGAAAACCACGTTATAAACACCCGCCGTTTTTGTTTCTCGGGTTCTTCCAAATCCGGTATCCATTCCGGCAAGAGTTTGAATTTCAAGAGCAATATGTTCAATCACATGTCCCATCCAAGTTCCCATTTCAATGCGGTGAAAAAAGCCACCTTCATGACCTTCAGAACATCGGTGCAAAAGCAAAGAAGGCATCATTTTCTCAATTCGTTCACGAAAACCCGGTATTTTATTGGTGGGCATATGTTCCACCTCTTCCAAATCCAAACGCATCTGAATCAGTTTTTTTCTGCGGATGCTCCAAATATTGGGACCTCTTAAAACTTGTATTTTTTCAATCTTCATATATTTTCTTAAGTTTATTTAAAATAGGTTTTCAATCTAGGCACAAATTACCTATAAACATACATAATTACTAAATTTTATTCATTACAGAAAACAAAAGATAACCAGATTTATATTTTTCTTTGAAAATCAACAAAATAGAAAACTCTTTCGTACAAACCGCCCATAAAGGATATTTTATTACATTTGCAATATATGAAACCTGTTGGAAAATTAGCAATCATCGGTGGTGCTGTAAATAAAGGCAGTTTTACAGAAACCGAATACGACCAAAATGTAGAAAAAAACCTCAATTTTTTTGAACGTGGAATCCTAAGAAAAATAATCAATGAATCTAGACTGAAAGAAGATTCCATCATCGAAGTTATCACTACTGCTTCGCAAATTCCACAAATTGTTGGTCCGGAATATAAAAAAGCTTTTGAATTTTTAGGCGCTAAAAATGTCAATATTTTGGATATTCAAAATCGGGAACAAGCCAATTCTGATGCTATTGTTGCCAGAGCAAACGCTGCAGATGTGGTGATGTTTACCGGCGGAGATCAATTGCGGCTCACTTCTATTTTAGGAGGAAGCAGATTTCATGATGCTATTCTATTAAAATATCAGGAAACTGATTTTGTATATGCAGGAACTTCTGCAGGAGCTGCAGCCGCTTCAGAAAACATGATCTATCAGGGAAGCAGCAGCGAAGCATTATTAAAAGGAGAAATAAAAACTACACAAGGTTTAGGTTTTATTGAAAATGTTATTGTGGACACCCATTTTGTACAGCGTGGAAGAATTGGAAGATTATTTCAGGCTGTGGTAAACAACCCAAGAACTTTAGGAATTGGATTGGGTGAAGATACAGGACTTTTTATAAAAGATGATATCATGACAGCTATTGGTTCCGGGTTGGTTATTATTGTGGACGGACGTTTTATTAAAGACACCAATCTTACCAATGTGGAATTGGGCGCACCCATTTCAATTGATAATTTAATTGTCCACGTTATGTCTATGAACGATATTTTTAATTTAAAAACCAAAGAATTAACGATCGTAAATTCCCATTATAACCCTATACCTACAGAAGACAAATAAATATTTATTTTCAAAAATTTTTATGAAACTGATTATACACGGTGGTTTTTTTTCGGAAAGCGACCAAAGCAACGATACCAAAATAGCAAAACAAACTGCTCTAAAAGCCATTGCTGAAAAATCTTTCGAAATTTTAAAAAATCATTCTGCTGCAGAAACCGTTGTTTTTGCAGTTACTTTACTGGAAGATAATGAACTTTTTAACGCTGGAATCGGTTCACAAATACAAAGCGACGGAAAAATTAGGATGAGTGCTTCTTTAATGAATGCTGAAACCCAAAAATTTAGCGGCGTTATCAATATCGAAAACGTAAAAAATCCAATTCTTGTTGCTGAAAAATTAATGCAGGAAGATGATCGTGTTTTAGGCGGACAAGGCGCAAAAAAATATGCCTCAGAAAATGGTTTTGAAGATTTTTCAACAGAAATTACTCAACGAAGAAAAGAATACGAAGCCAAATTAAAATCTTTAGGAACCGGAACCGTAGGTTGTGTAGCCATCGATAAAAATGGAAAATTGGCAGCCGCAACTTCTACCGGAGGCAAAGGTTTTGAATTGGTCGGAAGAATTTCCGATTCTGCCACTGTAGCCGGAAATTATGCCAATAAATTTTGTGCGGTAAGTTGTACCGGTGTTGGTGAAGATATTGTTAGTAATGCTACAGCGGCAAAAATTGTAACTCGAGTTTCGGATGGAATGTCCATTAATCATGCGTTTTCAAAAACTTTTGAGGAATTGAAAGAAATTGATGGTTTTGCCGGAGCTATTGCTATAGATAAAGAGGGAAATATATTTCATCAAGAATCCTTTCCAACAATGGTTTTTGCCAGTTTTGATGGAGAAAATTTTGAAGTTTTTAATTAATATTCTAATTCTATAAATTTTTAACAAAAATTTAAAAATCCCATTCCTTTCTTTGGCACAGATTTTACAGTAATTAAATTGTTAAATTAAACTATCAATAATTAAAAATTTAAAACAATGGGAAATAAAACAAACGGTCTTTTGGCTTTGTTAGGATTAGGTGCATTAGCTTTCTGGAAATACAAAAAATCTACTCCAGAACAACAGCAAGCAGTAAAAGATAAATTAAATGCTGCGAAAGACAACATCAATAAGTGGGGAAATGATTTAAAATCTAAAGCGGATGAAGTAGCTTCCCAAGTAAAAGATAAAGCAAATGAGTATTCTCAAAAAGCTGAAAACAAAATTGACGAAGTAAAATCTGACGCTCAAAACATGTAATAAAAACGGAGTTTTCTCCTAATTTATAGGATCCGTAGAAAATTTTCTACGGATTTTTCTTTTCTGCTACTAATGAAAAAACAGTCGGAATTCTCCCCTCAAACTGAGGAATTCTAAACTTTCCTTTTTCAAATTCTTCATTATGACGAAAACAAGGATATGGAGACCAATTAAATTCATCAAAACGCTTGATTTCCATACCGTTATTAATCAAAGAATTTAAAACTTCGGCAGTTGAATGATTCCACATTACATAATCTTGTACAATATCTGCCTTTTTGTCAGCATAACTTCCTTCATGGGTTTCAACAATCGGTTTTTCGTTGAAATAACTGTATTTTACATGCGTAAAATCGTCATCATACATCCAAACTGCTGGATGAAATTCAACAAAAATTAATTTTCCACCTGGTTTCAGAAAATGGGAAATTACTTTCGCCCATTTATCCAAATCCGGAAGCCAGCCAATAACACCGTAGCTGGTGAAAACGATATCGAATTTCTGATCTAAATTATTTGGTAGTTTATACACATCCGAAACTAAAAAATCAACCTTTGTTTTGCTTTTTTCTGATAAATCTTTTGCGGTTTCAATCGCTTTATCAGACAAATCGATTCCTGTAACTTTTGCGCCTAAACGAGCTAAAGAAATAGAATCCTGACCAAAATGACATTGCAAATGCAAAATTTCTTTATTCGAAATATCGCCTAAAAGTTCTAATTCTATGGAATTTAGTGAAGTTCTTCCATTCAAAAATTCGTCAACAAAATAAAAATCAGATTTTAAATGAGGTTCTACTTTTGCGTTCCAAGAATTTTTATTGATTTCCAGATAATTTTCCATTTTTTTTATATTTACTTTTTACTTCAAGAAATCTGAAACAGAAACCGTTTTTTGTTCTCCACTTTCCTGATTTTTAATGGTCAAATTTTCGTTTTTCATCTCTTCTTCTCCAATGAAAACTACATTTTTAATTCCTTTCTTTTCAGCATACGAAAACTGTTTTTTCAACTTTGCATTTTCGGGATACAATTCTGCCGAAATTCCTTTGGAGCGCAGTTTCGAAATAATTTTTAAGGCTTCGGAAGTTTCATTTTTCCCAAAATTGAAAAACAAATATTCCACTTTATTTTCTGCATATTCAGGGAACAATTTCAGTTCTTCCATCACCAAATAAATTCGGTCTAAACCAAAAGAAATCCCAATTCCCGGAATATTTTTCACCCCAAAAACTTCGGTCAAGTTATCATATCTTCCGCCACCTCCAATAGAACCCATTTCTACATTTTCAGCTTTCACTTCGAAGATGGCGCCGGTATAATAATCCAAACCTCTGGCTAAAGTGATGTCGAAAACCAATTCGTTTTCGATGCCTAATTTTTTGCAGTTTTCGAGGACAAATTCCAATTCTTCTACTCCACTTTTTCCGATTTCGATTTCAGAAAAATTGTTTTTTAGAATTTCTAAAACTTCGGTTTGCGGTTTTCCATCGAATAAAAATGACAATTTTTGAATGGCTTCCTCCGAAATATTTTTTCCTTGAAGTTCTTTCACAACACCGTCTTTTCCAATTTTATCTAATTTATCCAAAGCAACGGTAAAATCAATGAGTTGCTCAGAAATATTGGCAAATTCTGCCAAACCTGTCAAAATTTTTCGGTTGTTGAAATGTATTTTTACGGGAATTTTCAAATCTTGAAAAGATTTTAAATACAACTGCACCAACTCTACTTCTTGCCACAAACTTTCGCTTCCAACAACATCGGCGTCGCACTGATAAAATTCTCTGAAACGTCCTTTCTGTGGACGATCCGCTCTCCAAACCGGTTGAATTTGATAACGTTTAAATGGAAAATTCAATTGACCGTGATTCATCGCAACGAAACGTGCGAAAGGAACGGTTAAATCGTAACGAAGAGCTTTTTCGGAGATTTGGGAAGTCAATTTTTGCGAATCCTTAGAATTCCAATCTTCTTCTTTTGTTTTTGAAGCATAATCTCCCGAATTCAAAATTTTAAAAATCAAACGATCTCCTTCTTCGCCGTATTTTCCGGTGAGTGTGGAAAGGTTTTCAAAACTTGGAGTTTCCAACGGATCAAATCCGAAAAGTTCAAAATTATTCTGTAATGTATTGATGATGTATCGTCTTTTTACCACTTCATCGGCGGTAAAATCTCGGGTTCCTTTGGCTAAACTCGGCTTCATTTTCTGTAATTCAAATGTTCAAATTCCTGCAAAAATACAGAATTTTCAGGGGTTTAGAAAAGTTTTAGAAAATCGTCTTTGTAGCTGGCAGAAACTTCAATCTCAGTGTCGTCATTAAGTACAACTTCGCCGTTTTTATGATACGATTTTACGCAATTGAAATTGATAATATGGGAACGATGGATGCGCACAAAAGGAAAATCTAAAATATTCTCGAAATGCTTCAGAAAGCGACAAACCATTTTTTTCGAACCGTCTTTTAAATGAATTTGTGTAAAGTTTCCATCAGCTTGCAATCGAATAATTTGATTTAATTTAACCACATCAAAACCTTGAACCGTTGGTAACATCATTTGTTGTTTTTCCGGTTTTTGATTGAGATTTTCCAGCAGAATTTTATTGCGGTTAAATTCTTCTTTTTTTTCTAAAGTTTCTGCCACTTTGTTCACTGCATTAATTAATTCCTGAATGTCAATCGGTTTTAAAATGTAATATGATGCACTTAAATTCAAGGCTTTTAAAGAATATTCTGAAAAAGCCGTGATGAAAATCGTTTCGTACGAAATGTGTTTAGTGGCTTCCAAAACGTCGAAAGCGTTTCCAAAAGGCATTTCCACATCCAAAAAAACCAAATCGGGACGAAGTTTTTCAATTTTCGGAACGGCTTCTTTGATGTTTTCGGCTTCGTCCAAAATCTCGACTTGCGGACAATATTTCGATAAATAATTCCTTAGAACATTTCGGGCGATTTGCTCGTCATCAACGATGATGGCACGTATTTTCATTTTTTTTATTTTAAACGTTCATTTTCAGAACCACTTCTACTCCATTTTCCGAATCTTTTTCCTTCACCAAAAGTTGAATATTTTTTTGATATAAATCGTTCAATAATTGGATTCTTTCTTTCGTGTTTTTCATTCCGCGACCGTTTCTTTGTTTTTGGTGGACAGTTTTTTGGGCTTCGCTTTTTGAAATTCCGATTCCGTTGTCTTCAATTTTAATTTCCAAATTTTTGTTGAGTTTTTTGAATGAAAGTTTTAGAAAACCTTTTTCCGCTTTGTATCTCAAGCCATGCCAAATCGCATTTTCTAAAAAAGGTTGAATGAGCATTCCCGGAATTTTGGTTTGTTCCGAAAGATGTTCGTCAACCAAAATTTCATAATCAAATTTGTCTTGAAAACGGCTTTTTTCTAAGGCTAAATAATTTTTCAGCAAATCCAATTCTTCATTCAAAGAAATAAAATCATCTTTGGAGTTTTCCATCACGCCGCGCATTAATTTGGAAAATTTGGTTAAATATTGATTGGCTTCCAACTCATTATTTTCTGCAATGAATTGATTGACAGAATTTAAACTATTAAAAATAAAATGCGGATTCATTTCACGACGAAGCGATTGCAAAGCGATTTTTTTGTTTTGTGATTTTAATTTTTTCTGCGTTAATAAAGCGAAAATAATGAAACCAAGCGCAAGAAAAAGTCCACCAATTAACAAATAATTGAATAAATTTTTCCTTTTAATTAATTGATTTTGAAGTTGTTTTTCTTTTTCTAATTGCTGAATTCTGACTTCTGTTTCTTTGATAATTTTCTCGTCGATTAACGTACTGTCGTTTTCAATAATTGCGGGAAGTTTGGAGAGAAAATCTTTATAAAGAGAGATTGATTTTTCGCTGATTCCTTGTTGTGTATAAAGTGAATCCAACTTCATCAAACTTTGTTGCGCTTGCAAAGTATGATTTTCGGAAAGCGCAATTCTATAAGAGTTTTCCAGTAATTGAATGGCTTTTTCACGGTCGTTATTTTGCAAATAAATATCTGCTAATTTCTGAATTTGGTTGACTTTTTCTTGAGAATTTTGTTCCACAAAATCTTCTTTCAAAACCTCCTTTTTCAATTGGATGGCTTTATCGAATTTTTTTTCTTCCACCAATAAATCGACTGCTTTTTGGTTAATTTCCAATGCTTTTTCCGGTTGTTTATTTTTGGACAATTCGTAAGCGTTATTGAGATTTTTTGTAGCTTCTGGAATGTTGTTTTGTTGCACCTTAATTTCCGCCATATTCTCGTAATCCTGCGACAATTCTACCGATTTTTTTTTACTGGAATTCATCTGAATATTTCTCTGGATCGCTTTTTCCTTTTCTTGCAAAGAAACAGATCGCAAACGTGAAGCATCATTGGAATTAATTTGAGTATTATAAGCAGAATTGCTAACTTCAGAAGCGGTTTCATAATTTTTTGCGGCAGCTTGTGTTTTTTTCTGTTTTTCCTGAGATTGAGCCAATTTTCTTGCTGCTGAAGCGATATTTTCTTCATCACCTATTTTGTGATAAAGATTTTTGGCTTTCAGATAATATTCTTCGCTTTTGGAGAAGTTATTTTCACCAAAATATCGGTCTCCAATTTCCAAATACGTTGCCGCTTCTTTGTTTTCGTCATTTTTATCAAGGGCATTTCGCAAACTTGATTCTTGAGATTTCACTTTGGAAACCTCCTTCGTTGTTTGTGCATTGGCAAATCCTGCAAAAATCATTAACACAGAAAACAAAAAAATCTTGAAATTTTTCATCCTACAAATATAAAGATACGAGGTTTTAGAAATAAAATCATTCACCAAGTGAAAGGTGGGATTCACCAAGTTTTGAATTTTTCAGTTTTTTCATATGATAATTTTGAGGCAACAAATAAATAATTTAACATGAAAAATTTAATTAAAATCTTATTTCTAATGGCATTCCAAAATCTAATTTTTGGACAGATTTCTGGAAACATTAATTATCAAAGTTCTATTGGAATTATGCCTTCAAGAACAGTCATTGCGCAACCTCAACATCATCAAATGAACGTGACAGTAAAAGGCATGGCAAATTTAAAACCTGATTCTTATATTGCTGTATTTGGGGTGACCCAATTTAGTGAAACTAAAGAAGAAACATTACAAAAAATTGATGTTCGAATCAACAATGCAGTCGCAGAAATCAAGAAAAAAAATGTGCAAGAAGTTTTTGTGGATATGGTTTCTTTTGTTCCGAAATACGAATTGGTTGAGGAGAAAAAATTGTTTAGTAAAAGTACATACAACGAAGTTCCCGCTGGTTTTGAAATTAAGAAAAATATTCACATTCAGTTTTCTAATGCGAGAGATTTGGATGATTTTATGTCAATTCTTGCTCAAAACGAAATTTATGACATTATCCGAGTTGATGTTTTTGCAAAGAATTTAGAAGAAATTAAAAATTCAGTAATCAAAAAAGCGAGAGAACAAATAAAAAGCAAAATAACAGATTATCAATCGATTCTAAATGAAGATTTTAACAATCAACACAAATCGCTTTCTGAAGGTTTTTCATACATGTATCCTATTGAAATGTATCAAAGTTTTGTTGCCTATAACAATAATCTGCGAACAAAAAGTTCCGGTTATGCGAGAATAAATGAAATGAACAAAAATCGAAATATCTATTATCAACCCATGCAAAATAAAAATTTTGATTTCGTAATTAATCCGATTATCGTGGAACCTTCCATTCAGGTTTTGTATGAAATCAATATTCTTCTTACCCGAAAACCTGAAAAAGATACGAAAGAAATGATTTTGATTACACCGAAAGGCGACTTGAAAAAAATTTCTATTTAATGAAAAAATCTATTCACCAAGTGAAAAGTAGAATTCACCAAGTTTGGAAAAAACGAGTTGATTTTCCATCTAATTTTACTTTAGAAAATTTAAAACAATACTATTATGAAACCAAAATTTTTAATCTCCACCATTTTAATTTCAGGAAGTTTATGGGCTTTAAACAATTATGAACTGGAAAAAAAATTGGATTACAGAACTTCTTCTGAACAAAATTCTCAAAATTTAAAATCAGTAAAGAAAGCTGATGAAAATTCAGAAAAATTAGCAGAAAATACGATTCAAGTGGCTTTACTTTTAGACACTTCCAATTCCATGGATGGTTTAATTGAACAAGCGAAATCCCGACTTTGGAATATCGTGAATACTTTAACGACCTTAAAATACGAAGGAAAATCGCCAAAAATTGAAATCGCTTTGTACGAATACGGAAATGATGGATTGAGTGATGAAAATTGGGTGCGAAAAGTAACGCCTTTAACCCAAGATTTGGATTTAATTTCTGAAAAATTATTTGCTTTAAAAACCAATGGTGGAACAGAATATTGTGGAGCCGTAATCCAAAATGCCTCTTCACAACTGGATTGGAACAACAATTCCAAAAGCATGAAACTGATTTATATTGCAGGAAATGAAGCTTTCAACCAACAAGGAATTAATTACAAAGAAGCGATTTACGGAGCGAAGAAAAAAAATATTTTTGTGAATACTATTTTCTGTGGAAATAACGAAGAAGGTATCCGAACTTTTTGGCAAGACGGTGCTGTTTTGGGTGGCGGAAAATATTTCAATATCGATTCTAACAGAAAAGTAATTTTCATTGAAACGCCTTATGATATTAGAATTTCGGAGTGCAATGTGAAATTAAATGACACTTATATTGGTTACGGAAGTCAGGGTTATCATAAAAAAGAAGCACAAGCATTGCAGGATGCTAATGCAAAAAAAATGTCGGCTGCCAATGCTGCTGAAAGAACGGTTTCAAAATCTCAAAAATCGGCTTACAGCAATACTTCATGGGATTTGGTGGATCGAGCCGAAAGTGACAAAGAATTCATAAAAAACGTAAAACAGGAAGAACTTCCATCCGAATTAAAAGGAAAATCGAAAATTGAAATTGAAAAAATTATCGCTAAAAAATCGGAAGAACGCAATAAAATCCAAAAAGAAATTACCGAACTTGCAAAAAAAAGACAAGATTATATTGACGCTGAAATTAAAAAACGCGGTGAAAATTCCGGAGACGATTTGGGAAAAGCAATACAGCGTTCCATTTACGATCTAGCTTCTAAAAATGGATACCAATATTAAATTTTTGTAATAAGTTGATGTAAAGTGAAAACTCCCGCAAAAAAATTGCTGGAGTTTTCTATGAAAAATTTGTGTTTAAACATTTTCCAAAACTTCGATAATTTCGGCGCCGTAATTTTCAATTTTGTGCCTTCCGAAGCCTTTTATATCGATGAGTTCTTCTTTTTTTATCGGTCGAAATTTTGCTAAAGAAATTAGTTCTTTGTTAGAAGCAATAAAATAAGCAGGCAAACCTTCTTCTTTCGACTTTTCAAAACGCCATTCTTTTAAAACTTCAAAAACTTTGGCTTCATCATTGGTCATTTCATCATTATCCGCCGCATATTTTGGAGATTTTTTCTCTTTTACCATATTTTCTTTGTCCTGAAAAAATAAAATGACCGACCAAAAACTTTCCTCTTCCTGAACAAAAGCCGTTTCATATTTCAAAACTGAATGCTCTTGTATAAAATCATCCAAAGCTTTTTGATCCTGTTTTAGAAAATGATCATCAATCCTTATTTTAAAAATTTGTGTTTTCATCGCATTAGATTTTTATTTACTCAAAAACAACAATTCTTCCACCCGAATTTCGGTAATGTATCTTTTGTGGCCATCTTCCAAATCGTAACTTCTGTATGTTACTTTTCCATCAATGGCGATTTCTTTACCTTTTTCAACATATTTTTGCATCAACTCTGCCGTTTTTCCAAAGGCCACTAAACTGTGCCATTGTGTTTCTTCTACTTTTTC